>JBAZOY010000039.1:0-21770 GCA_041648505.1 Syntrophales bacterium
GTAATCTCAGCTGCTTTCAGAATCTCCGAAAGTGGCGGACCGTGGTCCGCGTAAAGGCTCGAAACAGGTTTATTCATGTAGAATACCCGGAAACAGTTATAGATGTTACCGTCCTTTTCCCTCAGGATGAGAGAACGACATCCCGGCGGCAGCTCTGACTTGCCGGGATTATTGGCCCATACCATCAGCTCGTCGAACACGGAGTGGATGCACAGTGTACTCAGAATTCGCTCCGGTTTCTTTTTCTCAGTCAGTTCCAGATAAACCCTTTCCTTATCGCTTTTTACGATACCTCCAAGACCTGATGGAGGTACTCTGGAGATATAGATACTGGGTATTATTAACCGGTCTCTCAGGAAATCAAAGTAATCATGGCATTGTTTCCGATCATTCATTTGCTCCATCTCCAGGGCAAAAACGGGTAGAATCATCATCCGGGAGATACTCTGGTGAAGATATCCCTCACTGTTAAAGGGGCTTATTATCCGGAAAAGATCACGATAGATATCTTTCCCCTGATCGAACGCCGGCAGCGGATGTACAGGATGTATATTTATCCTGTAAAAGGAATATTTCTCCACAAAAAGGGCGACCTGTATGATGGTTTCCTTTATCCTGGAGAAATCTACCGATATATTTTCCGAAAGGAGATAGATATCCGAGGAGATATCAAGACAGGGGAGAAAACCGGGGAAAAGTTTTTGCAATCCCGGAGAAAAAGACCCATTCGCGTCCAGTAGAAGATATAACTTATTTATCATAAAATTCACAAACATGCCCACGAACTTTGGGGCTTACGCCAACTGCCGGATATTGTCAAGTCTTTTCCGGCAAGGTGAGATCCTTATTCCACAGTAAATTTTTTTCTTGACATCGCTGCACATCTAATGTAGGGGTTCAACTAATGCCCCGATGTCTATGAATTAAGCATAGTACCGCGGATTTACGGCAGGCAACAAGGTGAACCCCACGGAGATTGAAGCTGCTGTTCCAAATATAAGAGAACGGATGACAGGTGAAGGAAAGAGGGGTTTAAGCAAGTTTCTGTAGGACAGAGGGGAAATCCGTGGTATAATTTTTCGCCGGGAGAGATTGGAGAAAAAAATACCGCCTGAGGTGCTCATTTTTCCTTGACATGGCTTATACATCTGCATATATATATGGTTAACCGATGTCCGGGTATGCCCGGAACGGGGGTTCAGGACATACGTTTTATACCGTTAAATATGGGGAGTATCCTTGATTTTTCTTTAATATGAAAAGATATGGACGTTTTTTTCTTGACAGGTAGTAGTTGTTGTTGTAGAAAGATGTAAAATGATAATTTATAACGGATGGTAAAGGAGGTGATGGGGGGAAAGCAGTGTTGAGTATTTCTGCTGTACAGGGGTGGAAAAAACCCTGAATCAAGGAGACGATGCGCGGAAGAATCACGGATGGCAGTGGGCGATGAGAGAGTTCAAGACATAAAAGAACTTAATAACGAAAGGAGGAGGTTTGATAAGATGATGAAATATTTGAAGATTCTGTTCATGGGTATGATTGCAATCGGGCTGATGACGGGGACGTCATTTGCGGCATGGACCACGTCAGCGGGGACTCAGACGGTTCTGGTGACGTCGGATACAAGTCAACGGAACGCCGTTAATACATTAGCCGACCCTATTTATACCACGGTTGCCGGTGAAGTACTGGCGGTTAACGACACAATTACAATTACGCTGACCGGTGGCGCCGTATTTGGTGCGGTGGCGCCGACTCTCAAACCAAGCGTGACGGTTGATCTGGGTTCCGGCGTAGCAGCAGCCGCGGTGCCCATTACAGGCGGCACGGCAGGTGACACCTCGGCGACGTGGCGCGTTGTCATCGGTGGTGGCATTGTCGGTGTCACGTACACCCTTGATACATTTACTGGCGCGACAATGGATGTGACGGGTGTTGCCGCCGGCGCTAATGTTGATTTTGTGATGACAATGGCTACGGCTACGGGTACGGCGATTCTTGCGGCCCGTTCTCACTATACCGATCTGGCGCTTGTTTATCCGTTTACAGGCGCCGATTCGGAGACAGTTGCTGTTACGGCAGTAACAACCGATACGGCTGATGTTGCTGCCACGACTGGTGCCTTTACTCGCTTTGCCGCAGCTCTGCCTGCTGTTGGCGTGACCGGTTCTGCGCTGGTATTGTCCTTTACGAACGACTCCGGTGCTGCGACCCTTCCTGTCCTGACTGTTGTGGCCGCGAATAAGGTCCGGTTTTGGATCTCAGGCAATTTACAGGGGATAACCTCCATCAGCGCAGCGGGGTGTACCGGTTCCGATTCTGCGGGATCAATAACGGGCGGTACGGCTAATTTCTTCCTGATCAATACGGCAAGGACTGCGGCTTACTGCGTCAATACAGCAGCAGTAGCAGCGGGTGCAACTCTTGCCCTGGCGCCGGTATTTACCCTTAATGGCGTGACGGCACAGACAGCGAGAAGTTTTGCCGTCCAAGTCAGTGTTCTGGTTGACGGGACGAACTGGACGGCCCATACGGCGAGGACTGTCCCAACGTTTTATACGATCAATCGTAATGGCGCTTCCCGTTATCTGTACAACATACCCGGTTCCTCAAACTCCGACCAGGCATACGTGAGGATTACCAACACGGCTGACCAGGCAGGCAAGGTGTATGGAACCATGTATAATCAGGATGGTACTTTAATAGGCACCGCCAGCACGGAAATTATTACTTCTCTGGGTGCAAACGCGACGCAGGTCTTCACTGCTGCTGACCTGGAAACATTGTTTGGAGCTACCTGGACAGGCAGAGCGCGGATGGATATTGATGCTGAGTTGCCTTCTATTGAGGCAATGGGGCTGATCCGAAGCGTTGATGGGTCGATCCAGAACATGAGTCCGGTGGCTCCGTAAGCGCGGGACAAAAACAGAAGTATAGTAGAATGCAACAAAAAAAAGAGCGCTTCGTAAGAGGCGCTCTTTTTTTTGTTGCATTTTTAATTATTTTACTCGATCATTATCCCCAACTCTGCCGCCGGTTGCGAGCAGATCGCCCGAATGGCGCGAATATCCGTTTCATCCAGCGCTGCCCGCTTGTGCTGCCGGGGTTGAGAGGGTGTAATGGTTTCCTTGCTTCCATGTATAACGTGGCTGTTCCATCCGCGTAAAATACGTTGCAATGCCGCCACAGGATCGGTTACCAGTTCTTCATAATGCAGCAATATCAGGTTCCCGGCCTGAGCTGAAACAAGTTCGGCCAGATAAAGCCACAGCACAGCCCGCCTTTCTGCGGCCTCCTCCACGCCGGCAATATATGCGGCAGTCTTTCTTTGCCGGTCGGATAACCATGGATCATCCGGATGACCAACCGGAAAAGCAGTAATATCCGCTTCCTTGAGATGTGGGAAAGAGGTCTTCCACGAGGCGATAGTATCAAGAGGGTTGCGCACGCAGGCGACGATCCGCGCCTCCGGCATGGCGCGTCTTATGGCGTCCAGGCGGGCGAGGTAAGTCAGGGTATTCTTGGTGGCGAGAATGAAATCGGGGGTGTTTACTTCGGGTGTATAGGTAGTAATTTCATCCTGGATCAGGGTGTCTTCAACGACTTTGCCGTTTTGCAGTTTATTTTTTATCGGTTTACCGTCCAGAATGTCCCTGCGGATATCCCGATAAAATGTCGCTACTCCCCAGGGAACGGGTTCATTTATGAGCGGGCCGAATATCTCTGGCGGCTCGTTCAGTACCACGCAGTTTTCAATGCGATGCAATAGATTGCACAGGTAACTGGTACCGCTGCGCGGAATACCCGTGATGATTAGGTCCGGCATCTCCGGCTGTGGCGTCTTTCCGCACGTAGCAATCCTGCGCCACAGCGGTGGCTTGGCTGCCTTTTTGCGGTCTCGCAAAAGAACGGCCCATTCGGGTTGTGCTTCCAGGGCCTGACAGATGGCAGGGTATTGCGCTGCAAGCGCCTGTACCAGTGCATTAAGCGCCGGTTCTCGCCGGATGACTGCGGGGAAATGGTAGTGGCAGAAATAGGGCAGGCGTTTGATGTTAAGGGGTTTCAGGTGTGCGGGATAATTATAGGACTCATCCAGACAATCACAGGCAAACCCTTTTTTCTGCACCGCCACAGGCAGGGCAATCTGATCAAGCCAGGGCCGTTTGTCGGGTATTTCGGGGTCTGCATCAATGCGTTTACAGCAGTCCAGCCAGACGTCACCCAGGCCGGTTTCTTTATTGATAGCGACAAATCCGGCGTTGAAATAAGGAGGGGTAAAATCACCGGATACTGTAGCGGGTATGCGCAATTGAGGCATAACCGCATCTGCCGCAGCATAAACCTTCCTCCAGGTTTCAATATCGCCGGTAAAGGTGGCAAGATCCGCAGGCTTGGCATTAAAGGGGAGAGCAAACCGTGGCTGATCGTCAAATTCTCGCAGGCAGAGCATATCGCTGTCAATAAATATGAGTTTGTCTGCCTCTGTCTTAATGCGCAAGCAGGAGACCTTGTTGCCGATGGGATAACGGGGATCAATTTCATTCGTAATGCGGACGATCCGTACCCCCATCTCCTCCAGCAGCATTAAAGTTTGCGGAGCGGGGGCGCCCCATATTTCCTCCGGTACAGGAACAGCAGCGACCAGTTCATACCGGCAGCGCAGGAAGCGCTTCAACGATGCCGCCAGCAGAAGGGATTTGATTTCAATATCTCCCTGCTGACAGACAAAGATAAAACAGTATTGCCTGTTGCCGGTGGTTTTCATGATTTTATTTCAAAAGGAATGCCCACACAGGGGACCTTGAGAAAGCCAGAAGAGAGATTTAAATCATATTTATAATTCTCATGGCTGGAAGGTGTTGTTATTTTAGTACAATATTATAAACAGGCTTTTGCCCGGGGGGACTAAAAGGAAGATCTGCAGCAAAAAGTATATTTACTGCTATAAGGGATATACGGGCTGTGAAATAATACTCCCCGGAACGACGACGAACGACGACACCTGTCCTTATTCGTTCAGTGCCTTGCGCAATACCTGACTCGTCTTAAAACTCAGTACTTTTCGCGTGGATATTTCTATAACGGCACCCGTCTGGGGATTTCTGCCACGGCGGGGCTTCTTTTCCTTAACCGTGAAGTTGCCGAAACTGGAGATCTTTAACTTTTCACCTTGCCCCAGACATTCTTTCATAACATCAAAAACCGATTCCACGATTCTTGCAGATTCTTTTTTTGAAAAACCCAGTTTATCAGATACATTCTGAATGATGTCTATTTTTGTCATCTCTTTCCTCCTCTAACTTACGCTCCACTTTTAATCTGGTTTTCTTCCCCTCTGATCGTTGCCCCCGTTAAAGAAATTATTCTTTTGACGATCCTGCTGTGCACCTGATTGACTTCAAGGTCCGTCAATGTCCTTTTGGCAGAACGGTAGGAAAAACTCAAGCCCAGACTCTTCATCTCCTCAGGGACACCCTTGCCTGTGTATATATCAAAAATGTGAACTTTTTCAAGTAATTCTTCACCGGTCTCCCGGGCAAAAGTGATGATTTCGTCCGCTTCGAGAGTTGCAGGGACTAAGAAGGATACATCTCTCGAACTTGATGGAAACCTTGACACATCTTTGTAAAGTAACTTATCGGGGCAGGTTACGGTCAGCATATCCATGTTGAGCTCAAAAACCATCACGCGCTTCTTTAAATCAAGACGAGCGAGAACATTTGGATGTACCTCCCCCAGGAATCCGATAAACTGACCACCGATATAGATATTGCAGGACTTTCCCGGATGGAGGAAGGCCTGCCGGTTATCTGATTTAAAGCTTACATCCGCGATCTTCAGATGATCAAAAAGATTCTCCGTGCAGCCCTTCAGATCATAGAAATCTGTCTGTCCATCCCCGGCGTACCAGAGGTCATCATATCTTAAGCCCGCAAGCAGGCATCCGAGGTGATTCTCCTCGAGGGGGAGTTCACCATCCCTTTGATGAAAGAAGACCTTTCCCGTCTCGAATATCTTGAGGTCAAGACAGCCGTTCCTTGTGTTTTTTTCGTATGTTTCAAGGAGACTGTAAACGATGGTTGTTCTCATTACCGACTGATCTTCGGTAAGAGGGTTTTTTATCCTTACGAGTTGCCGCCGCTTATCATTTTTTTCCAGGGCAAGGATGTCCACCGATTCAGGAGAGATAAAGCTGTAATTGATTACCTCGGAATATCCATTGCCCACAAGAATTTCTCTTGTCCTGTCTTCTATGATCTTTTTGCGGTCCTTCGTGGCCGGCATGACATTAACAGCAGGAAGTTTCGCGGGTATGTGGTCATAACCGTAAAGCCTGGCAATCTCTTCGACAAGGTCAATCTCTCTGGTAATATCCACTCTGAATGCAGGCGGGGTAACATGGTATAATTCATCTCCGTCTGTCTTATTAACGGTCATTTCGAGGCTCGTTAAAATTTCCTCCATTTTATGGCGATCAATGGTGGTACCGAGTATCTCATTGACTCTTTCCGGCCTGAAGGGGATAACAATCGTTTCTATTTTTTTGGGATACTGATCTATGTAATTTTTACAGATCTCCCCGCCGGAGAGATCCGCTATCAATCCTGCCGCCCTGTTTAGTGCCCTGATCACCCCCATGGGGTCAACGCCACGCTCAAACCTGAAGGAGGACTCTGTAATCATCCCCATTTTTTTGGCCGATCGGCGAATAGATGAGGGGTCGAAATAGGCGCTTTCCAGAAAAACAGTTTTCGTATTTTCTCTAACCTCTGAATTAAGTCCGCCCATTATACCGCCGATGGCTACGGGTTTAGCATTATCACAGATCAGGACTGTATCTTCAGGTATTTCCCTCTCCTTCCCATCGAGAGATGTGAACATCTCCCCCGGGAGAGACCTCCTCACTACGATGCGTCCCCCTTCGAGAAAATTGTAATCAAAGGCATGGAGGGGCTGACCCAGCTCCATCATCACAAAATTGGTAATATCAACAATGTTGTTAATCGGCCGTATGCCCACCGCTTCGAGTCTCAGGCGCAACCATAGGGGAGAGGGGTTTACCTTGACGTTCCTGATAATCCTGGCGCTGTATCGGGGACATAGTTCGGGATCGAGGATCTCCACTGAAGTGATGCGGTTGATCTCATCCCCGTTTTCTGAAAATGTACTATCGGAGTACCTGAGTTTTCTCCCCGTTATCGCTGCAACATCACGGGCGACACCAATGATGGAAAGGCAGTCAGCGCGGTTTGGCGTAATCGTAATGTCAAAAATCGTATCTTTCAAGTCAAGGGACTCTGTCAGGTCACAATTGAGTGTAAGGTTATCGGGAAGGATCATGACCCCTGCTGTATCCCCGCCGAGGCCGAGATCTTTTTCAGAGCACAGCATACCTTCCGAAACCTCTCCCCTGATCACGGATCTCTTGATTGTAATACCGCCCGGTATTGTTGCCCCTTCTTTGGCAAGAGGAACCACGTCACCGGAACGTATGTTACCGGCGCCACAGACCACAGGGTATGAATCTTTTCCTGTAGTTACCTGACAGAGGGAAAGTTTGTCGGCCTTCGGATGGGGCTTGATAGAGAGAATCTTTGCTGCTACTACTCCGGTGAAGGGTGGACTTATCTCATGTACGGCATCCACTTCAAGTCCTGCCATAGTCAAACGCTCGGCAAGTTCCACGGGTGTAAGCCCTGCGTCCACATAATCTTTGATCCATCTCATACTGATAAGCATAATCAAAACTGCTCCAGAAACTTCCAGTCATTCTCAAAAAACAGCCTGATATCTGCTATCCCGTATTTAAGCATGGCCACCCGCTCCAGGCCAAGACCAAAGGCAAAACCTGACACCTCTTCCGGATCGTAGCCCACGTTTTTAAATACCTCAGGATCCACCATCCCCGATCCGAGGATTTCAAGCCACCCGCTCTGGGAACATACCGGGCATCCATTACCGCGGCACATGACGCACCGAATATCTACCTCGGCGGAGGGTTCTGTAAAAGGGAAAAAACTGGGGCGGAATCTCAGGGTTGTATCCCTGCCAAATATCTGTACGAGAAAGGATGTAAGAATGCCCTTCAGGTCTCTAAAGGTAATCCCCCTGTCAACCAGTAATCCTTCGATCTGGTGGAACATCGGGGTGTGGGAGATATCCGAGTCGGGGCGGTACACACGCCCGGGCGAAAGAATCCTTACCGGTGGCTGCTGCTTTTCCATAACCCTGATCTGGACCGGAGAGGTGTGGGTGCGAAGAACGATGTTCTCTTCCACATAGAAAGTGTCCTGCATGTCTCTCGCCGGGTGATTTTTGGGGATGTTCAGCGCTTCGAAGTTATAATAATCCAGTTCAATCTCCGGTCCTTCCACGACCGAAAATCCAAATCCGGCAAATATACCACAGATCTCCCTGCAAACCTGGGTTACCGGATGGGTACGGCCACGTCTTAACCCCCTGCCGGGGATAGTGATATCAATCTTTTCGTGGAGGAGAGATTCTTCCCTGTTTTTTTTATCTATTTCGTTGAGTATGTTTTCTATCTTTTCGGAAAGGATTTCTTTGACGGCATTACCCAATTTTCCGAAACCGGGTCTCTCTTCCGGTGCAACAATCCTGATATCGCGGAGGAGCCCGGTCAGAAGACCTTTCCTCCCAAGATACTTAGTCCTGACGGCAGAAACATCTTCCTGCGTTTTTACGAGACTTAGTTCGGCTTCCGCCCGTTTCTGCAGTTCTTCAAGCTGCTCTATCATGCAGTTAGCTGGGCTTTGGCAAGGTTAACAATTTCTGAAAATGCCCCGGGATCATGAATGGCCAGATCAGCAAGTATTTTCCTGTCAATTACTACCTGTGCCTTTTTCATGCCCGCGACAAACCGGCTGTATGATATATCTTGAAGACGGGCAGCGGCATTGATACGGGCGATCCATAGTTTTCTGAAATCTCTCTTCCTTGCTCTCCTGTCTCTGTAGGCATACTTCATGCCCCTTTCTACCGCCTCCGTAGCTGTCCTTAACAGGCGGCTTCTGGCACCGAAGTAACCCTTTGCCATTTTCAGGATTTTTCTTCTCTTCTTCTTGGCTGTTATGCTTCTCTTTACCCTTGCCATTTTTTTCTATCATCTCCTTAAAGATATGGGATTAGCTTCTTCATCATTTTTGAGTCCCTCTTATCAAGAGTAGTGGATTTTCTCAACTTTCTCTTTCTTTTTGCTGTCTTCGAAGTCAGAATGTGGCTTGCATAGGCTTTACTTCTCTTGATCTTTCCCGTTCCTGTAACGGAAAAACGCTTTGCTGCTCCTCTGTGAGTCTTTAACTTTGGCATACAATCACCTCTATATAATGATTCCTGACCCCCCGTAAGTGTTCACTGATCACTTCTTTAGCGGCGCCACGACCATGACCATATTTCTCCCTTCCATCCTGGGAAATTGCTCAACAATACATGTCTCTCCCAGCGCATTCTTTATCTCCTCCATGATCTTCATACCATTTGCGGAGCAGGTGATTTCCCTCCCCCTGAAAATCATCGTTATTTTCACCTTATCGCGCTGATCGATAAACTTTTTTATGCGCTTGATCTTTATCTGTAAATCGTGCTCCACGGTCTTAGGTCTTACCCTGATCTCCTTGATCTGGATCATGCTCTGGCTTTTCTTCGCCAGCTGGAGTCTCTTGTTCTGCTGGTACCTGAATTTTCCATAATCCATGATCCTGCAAACAGGTGGTGTAGAATTGGGGGACACCTCTACCAGATCCAGACCTACCTTATCAGCCTCCGCCAAGGCAGCTTCCACAGCCATAATCCCCAGCTGGGTTCCGTCAGAACCAATAATCCTGACATCGGCCACCTTAATTTCGCGGTTTACTCTTAATTCCTTGGTTATACGACACCTCCTAAAAAATACCGGAAAGATACTGACCGGACGAGATAAAATATTTTATCTACTTGAATTGTGTGCACATCTCCCGAATCAAGTCAATAAAATTATCTGCACCAATAGTTCCGAGATTCTTTCCGTCACGCTGTCGGGGAGAAATCTGCCCCGATTCCATTTCTCTGTCTCCAATCACCAGCATATAAGGGATCTTTATCATCTGTGCTTCCCTGATCTTATATCCCAGTTTTTCATTTCTGAAATCCTTTTCTATCCGGATATCGGCATCTAACAGATGGCTGTAAACCTTCTCCGCATAGGGGATGTGCCTGTCCGTTACAGTAAGAAGAATCCCCTGGACCGGCGAGAGCCAGACGGGGAAGGCCCCTCCGTAATGTTCAATTAAAACTCCCATGAATCGCTCTATGGCTCCCAGAATTACCCTGTGCAACATCACGGGCCGGTGTTTTTGTCCATCTGCGCCTATGTAGCTGAGATCAAACCGTTCCGGCAGTGTAAAATCGCACTGAATCGTGGCGCATTGCCATTTTCTGTTCAGGGCATCCTTCAGCTTAAAGTCAATTTTAGGTCCGTAAAACGCCCCGTCCCCTTCATTAATCTCATAGGCAATACCTTTATCATACAAGGCATCTTTTAAGGCTCCTGTGGCCATTTCCCAGCTTTCATCCGAACCGATATATTTCCCCGGCCTTGTGCTGAGTTCCACTTCGTAGCCAAAGCCGAAGACGTCCATCGCATAGGTGACAAAATCGGTGATTGCCTTAATTTCATCATTCAGTTGTTCCGGTGTACACAAGATATGGGCATCATCCTGGGTGAACTGGCGGACCCTCATAAGTCCGTGAAGTACCCCGGTCTTTTCATGCCGCAGGACAGTGCCGAGCTCAAAGTAACGTATCGGCAGATCACGGTAACTGCGGATATTTGCTTTATATATCAGCATGTGGGAGAGGCAGTTCATCGGCTTTATCCCATACGACTGACCTTCCACCTCGGTGAAATACATGTTCTCCCGGTAATGGTCAAAGTGTCCCGATTTTTTCCACAGATCGGCCTTCATCAACTGGGGACCCATTACCATTTCATATCCCCGCTTCAAGTGTTCCTTTTTTTCCCAATTCTCAATAACGCTTCTCAATATGGTACCTTTGGGATGAAAAATTACCATCCCCGGTCCTGCCTCATCATTCAACTGGAAGAGGTCTAATTCTCTTCCCAACTTCCGGTGATCCCTTTTTTTAGCCTCTTCTATTAGTTGAAGATGTTCTGAAAGTGCCTCCTTTGTAGCGAACCCGGTTCCATATATCCGCTGGAGCATCTTATTGTTTTCGTCACCACGCCAGTAGGCGCCTGCCACGTTCAACAATTGAAAGGCCTTGATCATCTTTGTCGAGGGGATATGCGGTCCGCGACAGAGGTCCAGAAAATCTCCCTGACTGTAAAGACTTACCGTTTCTATATCTTCCGGCAGATCGTTTATAATTGCGAGTTTGTAAAACTCATTTCTGTCCTTGAATAGAGAAACTGCCTCGTTTCTCGATACTTCTCTGCGTTGAAACGGATAATCGGCTGCGGCTATTTCCCTCATTCGGGACTCTATTTTTTCAATATCTTCCGGGGTAAATCCGCCATCATAATCAAAATCATAGTAAAAACCATTTTCGATGGAAGGACCTATGCCGACCTGAACATCTTTGAAGATTTCCTTAACAGCTTGGGCCATTACGTGTGATATACTGTGCCTCAGGATATCCAAGCCTTCCCGGGATTCAACATTAATCACATCGAGAGCTGTATCTTCGCCAAGGGGACAGCTTAAATCCACAGGAACATGATTCACCTTTGCCGCAACTGCAGAAAATAGAAGCTCTTGCCTCCATGATGTAATAACATCCTTGACGGTGATTCCGGCAGGATGTGAGACCCTCAAACCATCCGGCAGGGTAATCTCTATTTTTCTCATAAACTTATCTTTTTGGCAGAGGTAAAAAGTACAAGGGGTTTGTGTCAACCATATATATTTAAGAAAGGGCATCACCATACGGTTCTCTGATGCCCTTGCCCGTTTCCTTCGTTATAATGGTAGGCACGCAGGGATTTGAACCCTGGACATCCACCGCGTCAGGATGGCGCTCTCCCCCTGAGCTACGTGCCTACACCTTGTATGCACTTAGAATTAACCGAGAATTTTTAACAGTAAAATTCTGTTATGTCAAGCTAAATATCACTGCAACTGAGATAATGTACCTTAGACGCCAACCCTTTTTCTTCCTTTTATCCCCGTTTAATATTTCTGACTGCTGAGTAATCGGGAAAATTCTATTGACAAAATTTGGTAGTCAAACTATCATGAACAGCAGTAAGGAGTAAAGGGAATTGCAATAATATCGTAGCCGGAACAGCTTAGAGGGGGGAGTTTTCCTTTACCATAGTTTTTGGCGATGCGCAGTTGGGAGGTGATCGGGGGAGCCTGCGCTTTCAGTTATAAACTATATGATGCCTTTCATGCAAAGTCATACCATTGTTGATTACCCGACCAGTCTGCAATTCTATTTATTACTGCCTTATATGAAATTGATAATAAGGGGAACTGTAACACAGGGTAATGTAATATTGTAAAATTTGGGGAAGAGAATACAATAATCTCTTCCGGTTTCCGGTACCAATCGTGAATATGAAAAGTTTACCCACAACGCAATGGAAATTACCCGAAGGTAACAGGGAAGTTCGGGATTTGCTGGTTAGAGAACTGGGAATAAGTCCAATTGTATCCCAGATATTGACGAATCGTGATATCTCGAGTCCCGACGAGGCAAGAAAATATCTTTCCCCTTCCCTTTCCGATCTGCACAACCCTTTCATGATGAAAGACATGCAAAAGGGTGTACGCAGAGTGATCAAAGCTATTTACAGGGGTGAGAAGATTTTTATCTATGGTGACTATGATGCAGACGGCATTACCTCTGTTGTTGTCCTTTTGAGGTTTCTTAAAGACATTATCGATACGGCGGACTATTACATCCCGGACAGGACGGAGGGATACGGCCTTAATAGAAACGCCATTGATAAAATGAAGAGTGACGGGGTAAATTTGATTATAACGGTAGACTGCGGTGTCTCTGATATTGAAGAGATATCTTATGCTCAAACTATCGGTATAGATACCATTATATTAGATCATCACGAGGTTCCGGACAGGCTTCCCAATGCCGTTGCGGTAATTAACCCACATCGTAAGGATTGTCGGTTTCCTTTTAAGTATCTTGCCGCTGTGGGCATTGTTTTTAATTTTATCATTGCTTTGAGAAGCAGTTTGCGAAAAGACGGTTTCTGGAAGAGCAACAATTACCCAAACCTTAAAGATTATTTAGATCTTGTCGCTCTGGGTACCATTGGCGATGTTTCTCCGCTGATTGATGAAAACAGGATATTTACAAAGATCGGACTTGAACTGATCACTGAGGATAAAAGGACAGGATTGAAGACCCTAAAGGAGGTAAGCGGGTTAGAAAATCAGGTAATTGATTCAAGAAAGGTCTCTTTTTGTCTTACGCCCAGGATCAATGCAGCCGGGCGTGTTGGATCACCCGGAGATGCAGTCCGGCTTCTAATGGCTGACGATCTGGAAGAAGCCAGGGTAATGGCAAGAAAACTTGATGATTATAATCGGAAACGGCAGACTATTGAGAGAGCCATTCTCAATGAAATCCTTGGTGAAATAAAGAAAACCAAAGACTCTGAAAAATCGAATTCTTTTATATTTGCTTCTTCTAAATGGCACCCGGGTGTTCTTGGTATTGTGGCTTCAAGGCTGGTAGATATGTATTGCCGGCCTGTCATATTGATAAGTCTTAAGGACGGCGTTGGAAAAGGTTCAGGAAGAAGCGTTGATAATTTTAACATCTACGAAAGTTTGAAAAGATGCGATTCTTTGCTGTTATCCTATGGGGGGCACCAATATGCTGCCGGTATCTCGATCAAGGAAGAAGACATAGAAAATTTTACCGTCCTTATTAATGATACGATTGAGGAAAATACAGAAACGTCTGATTTTATTCCTCAAACCATAGTTGATGCTCAGTGCAATCTTAACGATATTACTCATGACCTCCTCTATCAGATCGAGGCACTTGCCCCATTCGGCAGAAAGAACCCCGAACCTGTTCTGTGTGTCAGGAATGTTAATGTCTCAACGCCTACCGTTGTAAGTAATAATCATTTAAGGATGCGCGTAAACGGAGACGGTGTATCCTGTAATTCCATATGGTTCAGTAAGGGGCATTTTGTCCATACGCTTTCAGGATCGGCCCTCGACATTGTTTTTACCCCTCAGGTTCATTACTGGAGAGGATCAGACGAGATTCAACTAAAGATGAGGGACATTGCGCCCCTGATTTAGGGGCGGTTTATAAACTATTCCTGCAAGCTGGATTGTGAGATCACCTTCTTACTCATTTTTGGTAACCGGCTTTTCTCTATCATAGATGTCTGCAGAGTTGGGAAGGGCGATTAGCTCAGTTGGATAGAGCGCTGGTCTCCGGAACCAGAGGCCGTGGGTTCGAATCCCACATCGCCTACCAAATAAACGGGCTTTTAAATCCTGATTTTTGTATCTGAGAGAGAAACAAATTTATTCAAACCAGAGGGGATAGGGTTTATACCTGTCCCCCTTTTTTGATTAACAATTAAGAGGCAATTTAAAACAGGTAAGGCTGTTAGAAAAGGGAGTAAAAGAGATGGATTTTAGATTGACTCCGGAGCAGGAAACACTGAAGAAGGAGTTCGAGGATTTTTTTGCGGAGGAGGCAAAACGTGCTCCGGAAGGATGGACAGGAAGAACTGCTGCTGCCGCCGACTCGGATGAAAATTGGGCCTATCACCGGTCGGTAGCAGAAAAATTGGCCCAAAAGGGATGGTTGTCTCTACCCTGGCCCAAAGAGTATGGCGGACGGGAACACAGCTACTTGGAGCAACTTATCTTTAATGAGGTGCGGGCTTATCATGGGGTGCCTGGTGTAGATAATGGCCCGTACATTGTCGCTCCCAGTATCATAGAACATGGCAGCAAAGAATTAAAACAAAAGTGGCTGCCGAAGATGGCCAGGGCTGAGATAACCTGGTGCCAGGGATGGAGTGAACCTAACGCCGGTTCGGATTTGGCTTCTCTTACTACCAGGGCAGTGGAAGACGGGGATGATTTTGTTATTAATGGGCAAAAGATATGGACCACCGGGGCCCACCGGGCGGATCATATCTTCTTTTTAGCCCGCACAGACCCAAGTGCTCCAAAGCATAAGGGGATTACCTATTTTATAAGTGAGATTGATAAACCGGGGATAACCATCCGTCCGTTGTTGTTTATAAACCGGAAGCGGAAATACAATGAAGTTTTTTTTGATAATTTTCGAGTTCCCAAAAAGAATGTCGTGGGGCAGGTAAATCAAGGGTGGTACGTAACTATGGCGGGGATAAATTTTGAGCGTTCGACGGTGGGAGCTATCGCAGATCTTCGGCGAGAATTCCGGTGGCTTATAGAATTTTGTAAAGGGACTAACCGTAATAACCGGCCACTGGCCAAAGATCCTCTTATACGCTCCAAATTAGCTCAGCTTGCGATTGAAATAGATACAGTAAGACAATGGGCTTATTATGTGTCCTGGCTTCAGAGCAAAGGGCAAAATGTTCCCGCCGAGTCGTCGGTCTCTAAATGGTTCTCCTCTGAATTAGCTGTCCGCTTTGCAAACACTGCTGTTGAGATAATGGGCCTTTACGGCACCCTGAGACAGAAGTCAAAATACGCCATGATACAGGGGAAATTTGAGGATCTTTGTCAATATAGCCTTGGACTCACGATAGCCGCAGGAACAACCGAGATCATGAAAAACATAGTTGCTCGTATGAAACTAAAGCTTCCAAGGTAGTTAATGATCATAATAGAAAAGCTTTCTGCAAAAAATAGAGGGAGTCAAAATGGATCTCGATTTTACTGAAACTCAGGATATTTTAAAAAATACAGCGCGGGAATTTATGACAAGATATTACCCGAAGAGCCTGGTGAGAGAGTTAGAAGAAGATGCGACAGGATTCAGGGAGGATATCTGGAAAGAGGCGGCAAATCTCGGCTGGCTGGGGTGGATTATTCCTGAAGAGTATGGCGGTGTTGGCGGTGATTTCATGGATACCATTGTCCTCTTTGAAGAGATGGGGCGGGCATGTTTCATGCTGCCGTTCTTCTCTACCGTTATATGCACCCTTCCGATTTTAAACGGCGGTTCGGAGGAACAGAAAAGAGAATTTCTGCCGAAGATAGCGCAGGGAGATCTGATTTTCAGCCTGGCCCTGACGGAGCCCAGCGCTACCTATGAAGCTTCCGGGATTAATGTCAGAGCTGCTGCCGATAGCAACGGATATGTCCTGAACGGTACCAAGTTATTTATTCACGATGCGCAGGTAGCACATTACTTCTTGTGTGTGACCAGAACTGAAACTGATGAAACCAAACCTGAAAATGGCGTAACCTTATTTATTGTTGATGCCAAGAGCCCGGGAATAATTATTTCTCCCCTGGATACTATTGCCGATGATAAGCAGAACGAGGTTATCTTTAAAGATGTAAGAGTGCCGGGGGAATGCATTCTTGGGCAATTGAATCAAGGCTTCCCCTTAGTCAAAAGGTTGCTGGATCAGGCTGCTATAGCGAAATGTGCTGAAATGATGGGCGGTGCCGACTGGGTAGTAGAAAACTGTCTCTCCTATGCTGTCGAAAGAGTGCAATATGGTAAGCCTATAGGCAGCTACGGAATAATCCAGAGTCACCTGACTGAAATGTGGGCGGAAACAAATATTGCCAAAAGATTTACTTATTATGCCGCCTGGCTGGTAGATCAGGGACTTCCCTGCTGCAAGGAAGTATCTATGGCTAAGGCATGGGCTAGCGATGTTTATCGCCGCTGTACCCGCATGGGTGTGCAAATATTTGGTGCTATCGGTACCACTCGCGAGCACGATGTGGGACTGTACTACCGCCGGGCACGGCAGGCCGGACTCCTTTTTGGTGACCCCGATTACCATCGAGAAAGAGTAGCCCGGGAGATGGGACTTTAATCGAGGAGAATATCTTGGAGATATCCCGGGAAGCATTCTGGAATATTCAATATGGCCGGCCGGTTTACCTGGGGATGCTTCTCCTTTTGCCCATCTGCTATTCTATATACCGGCGTTACCGTCTATGGAGCCTGGGAAAGCCGGTAGAAAAACTTGAGAAGGGAAGATTGGGCTCGTTTATCACGGGAGCAGCCAAGATCCTGATTCACAAACGTTTGCTGGGGATAGGATCGATACCTTCTTCCCCCAAAGAGCTCTATGCCGGCATAATGCATGCCCTTATATTTGCCGGCATGCTTCTTTTATTGCTCGTTACATTACTTCTCGCTGTTCATGAGGACTTTGTGCCTTTTATGCACGGCGTACCCTATCTAATCATTTCTTTTCTGGGAGAGTTGGGTGGTATATTTGCTTTCGCGGGCCTGGTAATGGCGGTTATCCGAAGGTATATTCGGAAACCTGAGAGACTTGATAACACTCTGGATGATTCATTAACTTTAGTTTTACTCTTACTGCTGATAATTACCGGCTTTGTTATCGAGGGCCTTCGTATCTCAGCCACTATACCTGCTCCACCTTGGGAACGATGGTCTTTCGTGGGTTTTGCTCTTGCTGAGATTTTTGGGTTGGAAAAGGTATCCCTTCTCCGCTGGCACAAATGGATATGGTGGCTTCATGTCGGTATTTTTTATGGAACTGTGATTTATCTCTGCTTTTCCTTTCCCAAGTTATTCCACATCATTGTTTCTCCGATAAATATTTTCTTCTGTTCTCTAAGACCAAAAGGGGCTTTGGCGCCTATTGCGAACATAGAGGACGCTGAAACTTTTGGGGCTTCAGATATCGATGATTTCACATGGAAACAGCTCCTTGATCTCGATGCTTGCACGAATTGTGGCCGGTGCCAGGATAGTTGTCCTGCTTATATCAGTGGTAAAACCCTTTCGCCCAAAAGGGTCATCCGGGACATGAAGGTCCGTATGGAGGAGAGAGGAAGTAAACAGTCGGTCAAATCGCCGGCTCTGGCCGGGGAGATAATAAAGGATGATGATATTTGGTCTTGTACTACCTGTCGTTCATGTCAGGAGGTTTGTCCGGTATTTGTGGAGCATGTCGATAAGATTGTCGAGATGCGCCGGAATCTGACCATGACCCAGAGCCGGATGCCCGAAGCCGTACAGCTGATGGTGGGGAACCTGTTTTCCCGTGGCCACCCATGGACCGGCGCTCAATATATGAGGCTGAAGGGTGATTGGATGGACGGTCTGGAACTCAATATACTGGGGAAAGAGAAGAATATTGATACCCTATTATGGGTAGGTTGCACGGGGGCGTTAGCCGATCGTAATGCCGATGTTACAAGGTCTCTCGTCAAGATATTGCAAAGTGCGGGGGTGGATTTTACGGTAATGGGGGCAGAAGAGCCATGTTGTGGCGATCCGGCCCGAAGGATAGGTTTTGAAATCCTGTTCGCGGAACAGGTTCAACAAAACATTGAGATCTTCCACAAACACAATGTAAAAAGAATTATTACCGCCTGTCCTCACTGCTTCAACACCATTAAGAACGAGTATCGCCAATTCGGGGGAGATTTTGAAGTCCTCCACCATTCGCAATTACTTGCCCGTCTCTTGAGGGACGGAAAGCTTAAGATTACCGGGGGCGAGAGGCGTAGAAGGGTCACTTATCACGACTCTTGTTATCTGGGACGGTATAACGATATCTACTATGAACCGAGAGATATTCTGAGCCATCTTCCCCGGATTGAAACCGTGGAAATGCCGCGTTTCGGGCAGCGAGCTCTTTGCTGTGGCGGCGGCGGTGGTCGGATCTGGATGGAAGAACCTGTGGGGACAAAAATAAATCGAATCCGCACCGAGGAAGCTTTCAAGACCGGGTCGGAAGTGGTAGTTACCGCCTGTCCCTTCTGTTTACAGATGTTCGACGAAGGAATAAGGGCTAAAGAACTGGATAAAGACTTAAAAGTTATGGATCTTGTCGAGCTTGTAGAGACGAGTATGGCAGTATCCGGGGAAGAAATTCAAAAAAGGAGGGAAACGGGATGAATATCATCGTCTGTATCAAGCAGGTACCGGACCCTGAAATACCGCCTGCCAGATTCCAGATAGATCCTGAAGGGAAAAAGGTGTTACCTCCTGAGGGGGTAGCTCCTGTAATCAGCGTGTTCGATGAGCGGGCAGTTGAAGTTGCTCTTCGACTCAAAGACAAACACCAGGCTAAAGTAACGGTGATAACCATCGGACCGCCGGCCGCTAAGAAAGCAGTCAGATATGCATTGTCTATGGGGGCCGATACAGGGATCCATGTTCAGCAAGATATGGTTGAAGAGCCGGATAGTTTTGAATCCGCTCATATTTTAGCCAGGGCTATTGAGAAGGCGGGTGAATATTCTCTGATCCTCTGTGGCAGGCAGGCAGCAGACTGGGATGCCGGTCAGGTCGGTTCTATCATCGCGGAGAATCTTGGAATCCCTGTTTTAACTGTAGCGAGAAAGGTAGATTTGATTGACGGAAAATGGAGGGTCGAATCGGTAATTCAAGACGGTTACCGGATAATGCAGACGCCCATGCCTGCCTTGGTTACGGTTAGCAGTGAGATAGGCCTGCCACGCCTTCCTACCGGGATTGGAATTATAAAAGCAACCAAGGCCAAGATCATAGAATGGAGTCTAAACGACATTGGCGCCGATCTCTCCGGGATAAGACGAAGCGAGATACTCAAGTTGTATATCCCCGTGCGTGAGGCGAAATGTCATATTGTAGAGGCGGATACCGTCCCGGAAGCAGCGCAGAAGCTGGCACTCCGCCTTAGAGAAGTAAAGATAATTTAGTTGCCATAAAGCAGTCAAAACTCGAATGGTGTTGATTTGCCGGTCGAATTTATGGTTTTATAGTGATGATATCAAGGTATGGAGGAGGTAAAGATTGATAGCCGAGTCTAAGGGGGTAATGATTTGTGCCGAGTTGGTGGTAAATGGGGGATTAGCTGCGATATCTATGGAGCTTTTAGGGGTGGGGAGGAATCTTGCCGATAATTTAGGAGAGGAACTCAGCGTCCTATTAATGGGAAGCGAGATAGGTCCATCATTAAGCCTGGAAGCTATTGCCTGTGGAGCCGATCGTGTCTACGTGGCCGATAATCCACTTCTTAGTCTGTACAACTCAGACGTCTATACTGAGGTGGCTGCGAAGGTATGTCGGCAGGTAAAACCATCTATTATGCTTCTGGGTCAGACAGATATGGGGCGGGATATAGCGCCGAGACTGGCTGCCAGAATCGGTGGCGGACTTGCCATGGATTGCATTGATTTAAGTATAGATCATGAGACAGGGCTCATGCTTCAAACGAGGCCCGTCTTTGGCGGCAATGCTCGTGCGGTCATGGTAACTCCCACTGCCCGACCTCAAATGGCGACCATAAGGCCGAAAACGATGCCTCCTATCGGGCGGGATGAGACCAGGCAGGGTGATGTAGTTTCTGTCGAGGCAAGTATGGAGGAGTCGGTAATAAAGACTGAGATCATAGAAATTGTACAAGAGGAAGTTACCGGTGTAAAATTAGAAGAGGCGGATATTATTGTTACTGGCGGAAGAGGTATTGGAAGTGCTGAGGGTTTTGAGATTATAAGAGAGCTGTCTCAGGTCCTCGGAGGTGCTGTTGGCGCTACCAGGGCTGCTTGTGATGAAGGCATGGCTCCGGCGCCGATACAGGTCGGACAGACGGGTAAGATCGTAAGTCCTAACCTATACATTGCCATTGCCTTATCCGGTGCCGTACAACACTTGGCCGGTTGTTCCGGATCAAAACACATAGTTGCCATTAATACGGACCCTGAAGCCTATATTTTTAAAGTTGCAGAATTTGGTATTATTGGAAACTATAAGGAAGTACTGCCACCCTTAATCGAAAAATGCAGGGAGCTTTTAGCTCAGTAGTTTTTTCTCGCTATGCTGCTCATGGTAGGAGCTTTTGAGATTTGTATTCATCGGCACGCTCAAATCTTTAATCAGCGCCTTTTAAATCCCATTTTTATTAATTTTACTGGGATTTCACAGCAAGGAACTGGGGACTACAATACTCTTTGAATCAAATTTGTTCCTTTTTTGTTCCGTCCACTATACAAAAACTATACAGAGGAGGGAAGAGGGGAACACTTACGGGGAGATATATTTTCTTGACCGAAGGCAGACATACCTATCTCCCTGAACCGTAAATTTATCACAGATGCGAATAGTATATATATGATTGCTATCATTGATGATATTACGAGGTATGGCATGGAAGAGCGGCAGATCCGTGTCCGGGTCCATTCGGGTTTTGGTTATCCAGGCGATTGCTGACGATGATTAGCTGATATCGCCGTTGACTACAATGATGGCAAGAAAGGAGCGGAAAGAGTTTGACAAGCAGTTTATTGAGGTGCAGTGTCAGCCGAGGAGCCGGTTTTAGGCAATGGTGCAGTTACTTGCGCTACCTGCTTAGCGAGGCGATTGAACTCAAGTCTTAGACTCCCTTGGGTTTAAAACGTAGGTTGATAACTGCACGTTTATGTAGATTTGCGACTGTAGTGGCCTCTTCCTCGCTGATACCAAGGCCGAGAGCAAGGTGTGTTGCTACTTTCTCAAGAAGTTGTCGTTGGTCCTTCGTAAAATGAGCATTTTCTACCGCCCATTTTGCGAGTTCCTTCCATATTGTAGTATGTGTGCTCATTACATAGTTTATGTCTTGATCTTTATAA
>JBAZOY010000040.1:0-20951 GCA_041648505.1 Syntrophales bacterium
TGGCTATCTGTCTCCGGTTACTTTTGAGAAGCAATTTTACACATTGAAACAAGCGGCATGAAAAACAAATTAGTGTACACTATTGACGACAGGGGTCAGATTGTATGTTTTTGGGAGGTGTGTATGGCCCCCTAAGCCATCGTGAATAAAGTATGGTTTAAGGGGGTATTGGTTTACTGTTGTGGAGGTCCGCTTTGCTATTTGGCTCTTTCGATTTCAATCAAGCCGATTTTCGAATGGTGATTTTTGTCACCGTCATTCATCATGATGAGTTCGACCGATCCGTCGGATAAAACATCGCCGATCAGAATATCTTCATCGTGATCAACTATGTAAAGGCGTTTGCCGTCTCTGGAGA
This sequence comes from Syntrophales bacterium, assembly GCA_041648505.1. Classification (GTDB taxonomy): domain Bacteria; phylum Desulfobacterota; class Syntrophia; order Syntrophales; family CG2-30-49-12; genus JBAZOY01. The sequence goes on from JBAZOY010000040.1 coordinate 359, forward strand.
TAACACCGGAAAAACCTTCTGTGGTGACCTTTGAGCTGTCAATTTGTTTCCTGGTGTAAGAACGTTCGCCATAAAAGAATCGTCCCTGCTGCTCTTTAATTACCCATTTGCCGTCGGCTTCTGAATTGGAAAAAAATCCCCTTTTTTCGTGGTGGTGACCATAACTCTTAGTCGTCCACTTACCTGTCAAGTCCAGTATGGATGATTCAGCAAGGGCTGTCCCTGCGGAAAAAAACATAAAGGTCGCAAACAGAACAAGTACTGCACTCAATCGTTTCATAGAACCTCCTATCTACTGGTAATAAAGGTATTTATAGTTGTGAAATGGCGTTGTCGATTAACAAATTGGCCTCGCTGCCGTGATTCGGTACTATACCATAAGGGACGATGATGATGTCAAGATTTTAGTAAAAGATGGGTATAAATCTTTATCTTTGAGAATTTAGTTGATAATCCTAAAATATTAAATTAAACATAAAAATAAATTATTTCACGAAGTGCTACACCGCAAAATTTGCGGTGTTCATGTTTTTATACAAGACACATATAAACATGGTTCATCCTGACCGCAGGCGGTCAGGATGAACGGAGCCGCGGCTCCGTTGACAAAAAATGAAAACTATAATAACGCTTCTTTTGCTATTTATACTTGCCTCAGGATTTCCAGCCTTCGCGGCAGATCAAGACCTGTTGCTCAAAGAGCTTCAGCAGCACGGGGCGAGATTACGTTCAACCTGGTCGGACTTGCTTGGAAAAGATGCAAAGGACAGGGTACAGCCTGCGCCTGAAATCGTAATTGATTACCTTAGAAAAGATAATGAATTAAATGATTACAAGGAACGACCTCATAAAGCGAAGGTCGATCCTTCTTTCTTGGAGGATATCCATGCTGCTATCGATGAATTGCCGGAGATTGTCAAAAAGCACATAAAAGAGCACGTTGTCGCAGTATTTCTAGTCCAGGAACTTGGGACAACCGGCTACGGTGAATTACTCAAGGATTTTGATGAAAACAGATTGGGATTCATCGTTCTTGATGTTGATTTTCTTAATAAAAAAGCGAATGACTGGATATCGTGGAGGGAAAACAGCACATTCAGCGGCAAAGGAGCATATACCATCAAAGCTGAAATCGAATTGGAAGAGAATGATTCTAGAAAGTCAGCCATACAGTACATTTTGTTGCATGAAGTGGGGCATTTAGTGGGTGTGGCAAAAGGAGCGCACCCGAGTTGGTTTGTGGGCGATGATCCCCAAAAATGGCCCTTTGCCAGGTTATCATGGTTGACGCATAAGACCGTATTGAAAGGGGAGAGTAAATATGATGACTTCTTTCGCACCAGAAAAGAATTAAAATTCTATGCCTTTCAAAACGCGGTTTTATCGTCAGACGCAATAGGGGAAACTTATGAGGAGTTATCCAGGACGGATTTTGTTTCTCTCTACGCTGCGACTAACATGTATGACGATTTTGCCGAGTCCTATACGATGTATGTCCATGTAAACCTGCAAAATAAACCATGGATTGTAAGAGTCATGAGGGAAGGCAAAATTGTGAGAGAGATTAGAGAGCCAATCCTGGAAACGAGATTTATTAAGAAAAAGGAATACATGGACAAATTATTCAAAGAATAAAATGTCGAACCACCGCATTCACCTGCCCCCCCCAACCTTGGCGGATCTCAGCTTCCGCATAGGCGATAATAAAACTTGCTTTTTCAGGACACGGATAGCTTTGGGTCCAGGCGATGCATCCGTTAGAAGCCAGGAGTCTTATTTATGCACGCATTTCATAATCTTGTAACTGCAATTCTCGTCATTGTGTTTATTTATGCATTAGCCCTTTTTCTGCGACGGAAGGGGACATTAACGGAAGAACATTCTCTGACGTTTGCCCGCATCGTTACAGACTTGTGTTTACCGGCCATAATTTTCGTGAGTCTGGCAAGAAAGTCAGTCCGGTTGGATCAAATAACCCCGGCTCTGGTCATGTTGGGCCTGGAACTTTTCTGTATTGCCCTGGCCTGGAGTATTAGTGTTTTGCTGAAGTTCAACAAAGCACAACAGGGAGCAATTGTCTTCTGCTCAGCGTTCGGTTCCTCGACGTTTCTGGGTTATTCGATTATCACGCAAATGTTTCCACACACGCCTGAAGCTCTCAGCGAAGCCGTTCTTATTTCAGAAATAGGTGTTGGGTATCCAATCTTTATTTTGGGTCCCATGCTTGCCGCTTATTTTGGTTCAGAAAAATTAGATGCAAAGTTACAATGGAAATCGTCTTTGGGCTTTTTTAAATCCCCTGTTTTTTTCGCATTGCTCCTCGGCCTTCTTTGGGGGGCCTTTCGACTGCCCGGTCAAGAGAATGCCTTTCTGGCCCCTATCTTTCAGCTATGTAATGTATTAGCCTCGGCTCTGACGCCGCTTGCCATTTTATCGGTTGGCCTCATGTTCAAGTTGCCCCACCTGCGCAAGATAATAGCGTCGCTGACAATTGTAATTCTCCTGAAATTAATCATTAAACCCCTGCTTGCCAGTTCTCTCGCAACCCAATTTGGCTTTCCTGAACTCTGGAAAGAGGTTTTGGTTCTTCTGTCCGCAATGCCTCCTGCTGTTCTTGGAGCGGTTTTCTTGAGACGTTATGGTGGAGACGCTTCATTGGCATCGGCACTGCTGCTGGCCGCAAGTCTGGTAAGCTGCGTGACCCTTGTGGGCGTATTCTGGATGATTGGATAGCGGTACTGGTGCTAAATATGGTATGTTAAAAAGAGGTCTCCCTCTCTTAGAACTCCTGCACAATTACTGTTCAATTATCGATAGAAGAGGTTATTCAGATGAGAAAGAGGTCCAATCCGGTCCGGCATATTGTCAGGATTGTAATTTCTATGACGCTTATCCTGTCATTTACAGGCTGTGCGACGGTGGAAACAATCTATCACTCTGCCCCGGGGATGCTGCCGGGAACAACACGCAACATGAAAACGGCGGGCTACTGGATAGAACGCCACCCCTTCCCGGATCGGATCATCTTGGACAGCCGGGAGCTTGAATTCCTCAATCGGCACATCATCGATGAGTTGAAGACAAGGAAAGACCTTCTGGACCTTCCGGAACCATACCCGTCAATCAAGATAAAAGACAGAATAGACATGGTTAGCAGGTCGTTCAAGTCACGAACCCTTTTCAATGAAAAAGGATGTCAGGTAGGGGAAAGTTTTTTCCGGGAGATGGAAAGGAAAATGGGCATTGATAAACTTCCCGCAGATATTCCGCTGCGTTTTGGCATTATCAGCCATTACACGAATCAGCGAGTATTCCCCACAAATACAAAAATATACGCGAACGGGAGTTCGCCTTCCCTTTAAAGAAAGCACCTTGAGCAACGCTATTGAAGTTGTTATACCCTTTCGTGACAGCACAGGTAGATCTTCATTGAGACGGGGTTTTATGAGGAAGGAGGATGTCCATATAGGCTACCTTTCCTATACACCGCGGACCATCATTGAGAGGGCCTTCGCGTTGATAAACGAGCCATACGGGTGGGGCGGCATGTATGGAGAGCAGGACTGTTCGCGTTATATCCAGGAGGTATTTGCAACGGTGGGAATACATTTGCCCCGCAACTCATCCAAGCAGGCCCAGGTTGGCAAACTCATCGCAGAGTTCAATGATGAGACAAAAAAAGAGGAAATAGAGGAAACCATCATCGAAAAAGCAGTGGGAGGCGTGAGCCTGCTCTACATGAGAGACCACATAATGATCTACCTCGGATCGACTGATAATAAGGCCTACGCCATCCACGATACATGGGGATACAGGCAGAACACCTGGCGGGGAGATATCGTTCGGGTAATCGACAGGGTTGCCGTCACCGATCTCTACCTGGGCAAGGGATCACAGAAGGGCAGTTATCTTAAGCAAATCAGATCCGTCCGCATCATTGCTTCTGAATAAGAGATGTGATGGGAATCACCTCGTTGCGGCGCCAGTGAAGATAAATGGTAAGGAACAAAGAGGAGTGCTTCGCCACTGTTGGAAAAGAAATCTATTGAAGCCTTACGGTTTAACTCTGCTTGATATGAACATCGCGCTGTGGGAAAGGTATCTCAATGGATTCTTTGTTAAATCGCTTATAAATAGCTGTATTTAGCTCATCTATGGTGCGACCGCGGAACACGGGTTCCGGGATCCAACCGAGAAGCTGAAAGTTTAATGATGAGTCCCCGAAACTGCGAAACCGCACGCGCGGAATCGGCTCTTTCACCAGGTATTGCGATTTTGCCGCTACATCCAGCAGTATCTCTCTTACTTTATCGATATCACTGCCGTAAGCTACGCTAACATCTATCCGTATACGCGCCTTTGTGTTATATCCGCCTGACTCATTGATTATTTTAGCGTTGGCAATTGCAGCATTGGGAAGGATGATCTCGATATCGTCCCGCGTCAGCATGCGCGTCGAACGAATGCCGATGTCTGTGACCATGCCCCTTTCTCCGGAGTCTAATACTATGTAATCACCGATTTTATAGGGTCTGTCCGCTAAAATGAATATGCCCGAAAATAGATTGGAGAGCGTGTCTTTAGCGGCAAAGCCGACGGCGATACCTATCACGCCTGCGGACGCCAGCCAGGCCGTGACATTGATATTCCAAATGATAAAAATACAGTAGACCGACAATCCTACAACAAGTGTCTTTAGAGCGATTTCAAACAGGGGAAGGGTACTGGGCTGCACAAAAGGTCGTTTATCTGCCTGATCCGATAGAATCTGCAGAACAATCTTACCGATCCTCATGGCCGCACCGGTCCAGATGACAACCACGAGGGTGAACAGCAGCGCATCTCCAAATCTCACCGAATTGTCCGACGATCCAAGCTGCCGCATCGCGTAGGCCGCACCGGCTAAAACAATAGTTACAAACACCGGACGGTGTAAAATCGACATGATTTTATCATCTAAAGTGGTTTTGGTTTTACTTGTGAACCGTATCATCACTTGCATGATGATGTTCACGACAGCCGCAAGAAGCATAGACATCACGACGATCGTGAGCGCGTAGAGATATGGAGTGGTGATAACGTGATCGACGAATTGTTTGATATGGTTGGGCATATCAAGCCTCCTCAATAGTGTATGTGCTGCCTGGTGAATCTTGAGATTCAGTGACGACTGCTCCGGTTCTCCTGTCTTACACCACTGGACAGTGGATAGAGAAATGACGACGGCAGATAAATTTATGGCGGGTTCTTGGGGTTTTCAGAGATAGCAACTCTCCTTTATTCCTCTGATCGAAGCTTCCGATCCATCTGTTCCACCGTTTGGCGTAAGGCCGATTCGCTGATCTTTCCAGTAGGCCCTGGAGTCTCTAAAATCCTTCTGGGAATGCGCAATTCCTTGTGGGAGAATCCTTCCCGGCACTTGAAAGCATACTTGTTCCGTAATATACGGGCTCCTGTTTCCAGGAGTTTTTCTATCGTTACGTTGTTTCCGGCGGCGGCAAAGGCTTTGACGATTGTCTCCGGTGTGTATACGCCTCTCGCGAAAAAGCATGTAACCGCACTGGAGATAACCTGGCGCCATACTTCCTCGGTAATGAGGGCATCGGCAGTCTCTTCGGGAGACGAACATTTGTCCTCAGCCAGGCATTTCTGGTCGATGCTGTAGCCTGCGTTGTCGAGGTGGCTGTGCCGCCCGCCCATGAGGAATCCGGCATAGGCTGCCGGTCCGGTATGATATCCGGCCATTTCGTTTTTACCGAAAGCCAGAGCAAATTCTTCCCCGCCATATTGAGAACTGGCATATTCGGTTCCCCTGGCCAGTGCCCGGTAGAGATCGTTTGGTTGTTTGACGATTTTTGCCAGTGCTCTGCGATATGCTTCGGTATCACCCCATCTCAATTGAATCCCGTCAAGATCCTCGGTGGTGACCAGCCCCCGTTCAAGGGCCTCGGTGGCCCAGGCCATGGTGACACCGGCGCTCATCACGTCCACTCCGAATATTTCGGCATCGTTGAGCAGTTTCAGCATCCCTTTGGTATCGCTGACCCCAAGCATGGTTCCCATGGCATAAACCGGCTCATAATCATAGGAGATCATGGATGTCTTATAGAAGTATGGTTCCTCTTCATGCGGTTCGCGGAAAGTTGCGATATGGATACAGGCAATGGGGCAGTGGGCGCAGGCCAGGCGTCTTCCCAGATATTGTTCAGCAAGATATTGCCCCGAAATAGATCCTATCCCCTCGAAGCGGGCCTTTTGAAGATTCATCGTCGGCAGGCCGCCGATGGCATTCAGGGGTTCAATGTTATCGGCGGTTCCGATCTCATGGTATTTTTTCATCACAGGGGATTCCACAGCCGCCTTGAAGATCTCATCATAGATCTGGCGATAATCCTTGGGGTTGGGGACTTCTATAGATGAATTGCCGGAGACGACGATTGCTTTGAGCTTTTTGCTGCCGAAAACGGCTCCCAATCCCATTCTCCCGAAGTGGCGGTATGTTTCCGTGATGACGCAAGCATACCGGACAAGTTGCTCGCCTGCCTTCCCGATACGCATGATACTGCGCGTTCCCGATCCCGGTTCCCGCTTCCGGATGATACTTCCTGCCGTCTGGCTGTGTTCCATTCCCCACAATGCCGAAGCATCCCGGAAGTAAACCTTTTCTCCATGGATGGCAAGGTAGACCGGTGACGAACTGGCTCCGGTTATGACCAAAGCCCCATATCCGGCCAGCCGTAAAGAGACGGCGCTGCGTCCCCCGGCATGGCTTTCCCCGAGATTTCCGGTCAGCGGCGATTTGAACATGGCTATCGTTTTTGAGGCGAAGGGAAAAAGTCCGGTCAACGGGCCGACCGCCAGAATGATAGGGTTTTCCGGCGCAAACGGGTCTATCCCCTGAGGGCACAGCTCATCCAGCAGTTGGATGCCAACGCCTGTACCTCCGATATTTTCCTGGAAAAGCCCCGGCCGTTCTTCGATCGAGTAACTTTGCCGGGTCAGATCAACATGAAGCACCATGTGGAGTAGATTACTGCTCATTTTCTTCCTCTTCTTCCTCAAGAGCGATCACATGATAGGGGCAATACTCGGTGCAATAGCCGCAGTAAACGCAGATGGCCGGTTTTTCGGTTTGTTCATCCCAGAAGACCGCCCCGAAGGGACAAGCCTGCCGGCATTTGCGGCATTCGGAGCCCAGACACAACTTCGCTTTCAGGTGAACGCCTCTTCCTTCACGCGCCTGAAGCGCCCCTGTAGGACATACTTTTAAGCAGGACGGCTCGGGACAGGCGCGGCATATTACTACGTTGAATCCTCGCGTCAGTCCACCGACGGACATGACCTTGATGCAGCTTCGGCCCAGGCCCCCGGAGCCCAAGCGACGAGTGCAGGCAAACATGCAACTCTGACAGCCCACGCAAAGGTCGGCATCGATTACGGCTACTCTCTTGCTCATGTTTCTCTTATACCGGATGGTTCTCTGTAAGTTCCAACAGAAGGAGCATAGTATCGATTACGTAGTTTGGTGAAGGAGACGTTACGAATGATACAATTAAACTTTTGAGGATTACCGCTTTTCGTCAAGTGACATTACCACGCATAATTGAGCACCAATCCGTAGCCGGTTCTCCAAGTCCCCCTGCGTTAGCACCGGGATGACGCAATAATAATGGAAGTAACGGAATTGATAATCGAAATTGCTTTTTGACGGAGTTAGTGTAAGACAAGTGTTCTTGTGTGTCAATGTAATCTTGGCTGTGTTAACTTTTTATTGCAATTCATATAATTTGTTTGTATAAAATGTAGTGCTTTTTTATCTAATATCTGTCTGTCATAATATTTCAACTGCATTTACCGGACTAATCAATCTGAACGCTGTAAAGTATGGAGGGTAAAATGAAGTTTGAAGCATTTCTAAGCAATATCTGGCACTGGATACTACCAAGCGGCATTAAGATCATTCTGGTGCTTGTTTTGACTTTTGTGGCGTTAAAAGTTGCCCGTATTTTATCAAAACGCTTTGTATCTACTTTAAGTCAGCGTCAGACAGACGTCGAGGCACAGAAGAGGACCGAGACTCTCGGTTCGGTATTGAGACATATATTAACCGTTATTATACTTATAGTTACTTCCATGGTGGTGCTTAAAGAGCTTGGCATAGAAATCGGGCCTATTCTTGCTGCCGCCGGTGTGGTAGGTCTTGCAGTCGGTTTTGGGGCCCAGAGCCTGGTGCAGGATGTCATAAGCGGTTTTTTCATTCTCCTTGAGGATCAGGTTCGTGTCGGTGATGTTGTCGAGGTGGCAGGACGTAGCGGTATTGTGGAGAAGGTGACTCTGCGTATGACGATCCTTCGTGATCTTGCGGGGAATGTACATTACATAAGGAACGGAAAAATCGACCTGGTTACGAATATGACCAAAGAATATTCCCGTTATGTCTTCAGCATCGGGATTGCCTACCGTGAGGATGTGGATCAGGTGATTGAAGTTGTAAAACAGCTGGACGAAGAACTGCGCAACGATCCCGAGTTCAGGGATGACATACTTGAACCTATAGAGATCCTGGGACTGGACCAGTTTGCCGATTCTGCTATTATTATCAAAGCGCGTACGAAAACTAAACCAATACAGCAATGGAGAGTAGGCCGGGAATTTAACCGCCGGATGAAAAAGAAATTTGACGAGCTTGGTATCGAAATACCGTTCCCTCATGTTACCCTTTACATGGGACAGGACAAGCAGGAAAATGCCCCACCCATGAATATATCAATGAAAAAATAAGTATCATCCTGAGCTGTGCGCGGATTAATTGCCTGTTTACGAACCTTTCTTACTCCACTTTTTGATACGTTTTCAGTTTTTCTCTCATTTCTTCAGGGACTTCGACAGTCCGGTCCTTCTCGTAATCAAACCATACCAGTACCGATTCACCGTTGGCATAAACGATTTGCCCGTCATGTCTGTCAGTCATCTGATATTCAAGATGAAAGCATTTTTCTCCTATATGCCCCACCTACATGCGGATTGCCGGGTTATCATTTATTTTTACAGGCCTGAGATAATCGCAACTAATACGAGCCAGAATGAATTACCCCGCCTACAAGGCGGGGCATGAGGATCTTATTCTTAAGACCTCATGCTAAGCAATTTGCTTCATAAGTATTCTAGAAGTATGGCTGGACCAGAGACGAAACTTGCCTGGCAATGGAAAGGCAGGATGTCAGGCCCGGAGATTCGATACCAATAAGGTTTATCAGGCCCGGAAATCCCGCCTCTCTTTCATCCTTAATGATAAAATCTCTATACGGATCACCGGGTCCCTCCAGCTTTGGTCGGATACCGCTCATTTCAGGTGTGAGAGATTGCATCCTGATATGGGGTAAATATCTTCTAATAGACTGATAAAATGATGCTTTTCTTGATTCGTCAACAGAGTATTCGAGGGCATTGACATACTGGCTATCCGGGCCGAATCGGACACGGCCTCCGAGATCTACCGTAGCATGGATGCCGAGATTTTCATTGTTTTCCGCAGGAACAGGGTAAATCATGTGTTGAAATTTTGGAGAAGGAGAGACAGAGAAATAATTCCCCTTACAGTATTTTAAGCGGTATCCTTCTCTGTCAATGTCAATACCTATAAATGCGGCAATCCTGTCGGCATAAAGACCGGCGCTGTTAATCAGGACTTTAGTACGGAACCGGTATTCTCCCTTGTTAATCTCTACTGTGTAAACAGTACCATCGAAGTGGATGGCTGTCACTTCCGAACGAAAAGTTACAATGACCCCGTTGTTTTCTGCTCCTATGTACATGGAACGCATCAGGTTATAGGTGTCAATGATGCCGGTGGACGGTGAAAATAGGGCTTTTTTTGCTCTGACTTCCGGCTCCAGGGTTCTGATTTGTATTTTCCCCAGAAAGGTGAGGTCATCGATGCCATTCTCTTCTGCACGACCCTTTATTTTTTCCAATGCGTTACATTCTTCATCATTGGTGGCAATTATCAGTTTCCCGAGCCTTTTATGCCCGATATTTCGTTCCTCACAGAGTTTATAAAGAAGGCGGTTTCCCTGGACACAGAGGATTGATTTCAAAAATCCGGCAGGATAGTAAATACCGGCATGGATGACCTCACTGTTGCGGCTGCTCGTTTCTTGACCATAAGTAAAATTTTTTTCCACAAGCAAGACAGGATGAAATGCACTGGAAATTTCCTCCGCAATCGCCAGGCCGACCACACCAGCGCCAACGATAGTTATGTCAAAAGTGTCCATATAATTCTTCTTCCGAACAGCCGGAGAATACCGCTTCCGTACGACAAGATTATCTTAGAAGGTCGCAAATATAGGCCTTTGCAAAGCTCTTAAATAAACTTTCAAGCAGGAGTTGCATAAAAAAAGCCCGCCGCTTAGATGGCGGCAGGCTTTTTCGTTGGACTGCTTCAAATACAAGCGACTTACATCATGCCGGGGTATCCTCCTCCCGGAGGCATGCCAGACATCCCGCCGCCGGCACCTTTCTCTTCCGGTTTTTCAGCGACCATGCATTGGGTAGTAAGCATCAAAGAAGCCACGCTTGCGGCGTTTTGGAGGGCGAATCTGGTCACTTTGGTAGGATCAATAACGCCCGCTACGATCATATCTTCATATTGCTCGAGCTGGGCATTGAATCCAAAGGACCCCTTCTTTTCCTTGACCCTTTCAACTACAATGCTTCCCTCCATACCGGCATTGGCGGCGATCATTTTCAGTGGCTCTTCAAGAGCTTTCTTGACGATCGTAACACCAACCTGTTCATCGTGGTGTTCCAGTTTCAGTTTATCAAGGGCAGGAAGTGCGCGGATATAGGCCACACCACCACCGGGTACGATTCCCTCTTCCACGGCAGCACGGGTTGCATTAAGTGCATCTTCAACCCTGGCTTTTTTCTCTTTCATTTCCGTTTCCGTGGCAGCACCGACCTTAATAACGGCTACACCACCGACTAACTTCGCCAGCCTCTCCTGAAGTTTTTCCTTATCGTAATCAGATGTCGATTCATCTATCTGGGCTCTGATCTGTTTGACCCTGCCACCGATGGCAGACCGGTCGCCTGCACCATCAATAATGGTTGAGTTATCCTTATCAATCGTGATTCTTCTTGCCTGGCCCAGATCCTCTATCTTTATATTTTCAAGTTTTTCACCCATATCCTCGGAAATTACCTTTCCTCCGGTCAGGATAGCGATATCCTCCAGCATTGCTTTTCTCCTGTCACCAAATCCGGGAGCCTTGACGGCAGCAACATGTATGGTACCGCGGATCTTGTTGACCACGAGGGTTGCAAGGGCTTCTCCCTCAATATCTTCGGCGATGATCAGGAGGGGTTTTCCCATTTTGGCAATCTGTTCAAGAATGGGTAAAAGATCCTTCATACTGCCGATCTTCTTCTCATTGATAAGAATGTAGCAATCATCAAGCGTTACCACCATCTTTTCCGCATCGGTTACAAAATATGGAGATACATAACCTCTATCGAACTGCATACCTTCCACAACCTCCAGCTCGGTTTGCAGCCCTTTCGCCTCTTCCACGGTAATAACTCCTTCTTTTCCGACCTTTCCCATGGCCTCAGCGATAATTTCACCGATAGTCTCATCATTGTTGGCAGATATAGTTCCCACCTGGGCGATTTCTTTCTGATCTTTCGTTGGTTTGCTCAACTTGACAAGTTCTTTAACTACTACCTCCACAGCCTTGTCAATACCTCTTTTTATGCTCATCGGGTTACTTCCGGCGGCAACGCTTTTAGCCCCTTCTCTATATATTGCCTGTGCTAAAAGAGTGGCTGTTGTCGTGCCGTCACCGGCGACATCGCTGGTTCTACTGGCCACTTCTCTGACCATTTGGGCACCCATGTTTTCAAACTTGTCTTCCAGCTCTATTTCCTTGGCTACCGTTACCCCGTCCTTCGTTACTGTAGGTGACCCGAATGCCCTATCCAGAATTACATTCCTGCCCTTAGGGCCCAGAGTTACTTTAACTGCATCAGCAAGGGTATTGACACCCTTGAGAATTGATTTTCTTGCCTCTTCATCGTATTTAATTACCTTAGCTCCCATTAAATTATCCTCCTTATTGTCAAGTTATTACTTTTCTATAATTCCCAGGATATCGTCTCCCCTCATGATAAGATGTTCTACACCATCTATCTTGACTTCGTTACCACCGTACCTGCTGAAGAGAACTCTGTCACCGACTTTAACCTCAGGTTTTACCAATTTACCGTCATCTGTCGTTTTTCCTTGACCTACAGCAATAACTTTACCCTCAACGGGTTTTTCCTTTGCCGTATCGGGGATAATGATTCCGCCTTTAGTCTTTTCCTCTTCTTCTACCCTTCTAACAATCACTCTGTCCTGCAATGGCCTGATTTTCATTCTACCACCTCTCCTTTCTTATTTTTATATTTACCTTCTTATTTCATTGGGGAATACTCCATTATAATAAGCATAAATTCCACCATGTCAAGTCATAGGAAAAAATATTTACGCAATTGGGAAATAGAGGACAACGGTTGTACCCTTGCCGGGAGAGCTTTCAATTTCTATCCTCCCCTGATGTGCCTTTATCAGATGTTTGACAATAGATAAGCCCAGACCCACACCTCCCAATTCTCGTGACCGGGTTTTGTCTACCCGATAGAAACGTTCGCCCAGCCTGGGGATTTCACTTTTCGGTATACCGATACCGGTATCAGCTATTTTTACGACAACATAGTTCTTTATATCTTGAGGTTGAGAAGCGGTGATCGATATCTCTCCCAGTTCTTTCGTGAATTTGACGGCATTGTCGAGGATATTGAGAATGATCTGAGCCACCTTATCTCTGTCGGCCATGATCAAGGGAAGTCCGGTAGAGATCTCATGATGGAGAATGATTCTCTTCGCTGAGACCTTTGTCTCCATAAGAGGGATGATATTTTCTAAAACCTCAGCCACGGGAATACCTTCAAGGTGTAATTCCACTTCTCCCATCTCAATACTGGAAAGGGTAAGAAGGCCATCTACCAGACGGTTAAGACGGTTGGCGTGTTCAGAGATGGTCTTTAAAAATTTCTTTGTCGCAGCTCTATCTTCTATGGCACCTTCCTCAAGAGTTTCAATGAATCCAATAATGGCCGTGAGCGGGGTCTTAATCTCATGGGTCACATTGGCAACAAAATCTTCCCGTACTTTCTCTAACTTCTTGAGGCGCGTTACATCGTGAAAGACCAGCATCGTTTTTTTATCTCTCGCGGAAAGCCCTTGGACAGGAGAGATATTAACCTCCAGAATAACAGGGGACTCGTCTCTCAGGGTAATTTCCTGTAAAACCGGGCTTCCTGTTTCCCTGAAACGATCGAGGGCATTTTGCAGTTCTAAATTACGGAACAATTCCATGGGTGTTTTATTTATGATATCATCGTACCTGCAACCGAGGATGTTCATGAGGCCGTTGTTTATTACCTCTGCCCGGTTCCGGCCGTTAAGAATCAGCACTCCTTCCGTCATGGCAGCGAAGGCCGCTTCTAATTTTACTTTTTCTTCATTGGCAGATTTTACCTTTTCCTGCTGTTGTTGAACCAGGTAATTGATGTTTTTCGCTACCTGCCCAAGTTCATCAGTTGATTCGATCAGAAGGGTCCTGGGAACTGTACTGTTTATTAATTCCTGGGTAAACGCCTCTATCTTCCGGATGGGCGAGGTAATTTTTCTGGAAAATATCAGGGCTGCAAGGAGAGAAACAATGGCCATGATAAGTATGGATTTATAAAAGGGAGGGTATAACTGAGCTATTGACTTTTCTACCTCAACTATGGGACGGCTCAGGCGGATATAATATTTTAATGCCGGTCCTTCTCCAACAGGGAGGGCGACGTAGAGCATTTCCACACCGAGGGTATGGCTGTAGCGGCGTCCCTTGCCCCGGCCCTTAATTCTTGCCTCCTGGATTTCCACCCTGTTCAGGTGATTATCCATTTCTGCTGCGTTTCTTTCCGAGTCCGCAATAACCCTGCCCTCAGCATCGATCAATGTAACTCTTGCCCTTGCGATCTTAGCCAGAGTAGAAACATTTCTCTCGATCTCTCCTTTTGAAAAGGGGGTCATGGTCCATGCATGAGTCATCAAATCCTCTTCAATTATTTCGGCCAGTTTACCGGTCATTTGCCGGGCGATGAGAAAACCCATAGCAGCAACGGCCAGGATTACTACAGCAAGATAACTGAATAGAATTTTGTAAAATAAACGGCTCTTCAAGCTATTTGTCCATGGTTTCAAAAGGGGATTTGTGTCTCACATTTTTCCCTGTGATCATATATATTACCCGGTTGGCAATACTTTCCGCATGATCGGCAATCCTCTCGAGATTCTTGGCTATTTGCATGATAAGAAGCGAAACGTGAATTTTCCGGGGATCATCCATCATAAGGTTAATGATTTCAGTGGATATCTGTTCGTTGAGTTTGTCTATGGTCTCATCATCCTTCCTTACCTTGTTTGCCAACTCAACATTCTCATTAACCAGGGCATCAAGACTTTCCCCGATCATGCACCGGGTAATATCGGCCATACGCGGAAGGTCAATATAGGGTTTCAGTTGAGGTTCTTCATTTAGAATAATCGCCCTTTCTGCGATGTTGACCGCCATATCTCCGATCCTTTCCAGATGTCCGTTGATCTTGATCGCCGTGGCAATGAACCTGAGATCTCTTGCGGCAGGCTGCCTCAAAGCCAGAACGCGGATGCACCTCTCCTCGGTCTCCACATCAAGCTGATCAATAAGATCATCATCGTCAATCACCCTGCGGGCCAGCTCTGAATCTCTATCAAGAAGAGCACCCATTGCCCTCTCGATCGCCTTCTCTATCATTGCCCCCAGATACAGAAGACTTTCCTTGATTTCCTGAAGTTCCTTTTCGTAGTGGGCGCTGGTATGCTTTTTCTCTTCCATATTGCCTCGATACCTCCTTTTGGGAAATCGCGGAGACTATCCATCCCCAGCCCGTTAACCGAACCTGCCCGTGATGTAGTCCTCCGTCTGCTTCTCTTCAGGTTTGGTAAATATTTTTTCTGTGGAGTTATATTCTATTAATTTCCCCAGATAAAAGAAACCTGTTCTGTCTGAGATACGGGCCGCCTGCTGCATGTTATGCGTAACTATTATAATTGTGTATCTTTTTTTCAATTTTTCGATCAATTCTTCAATCTTTGCCGTGGAAACAGGATCAAGCGCCGATGTGGGTTCATCCATTAAGAGAACATCAGGCTCCATGGCCAGCGCCCTGGCAATACAGAGGCGCTGTTGCTGCCCTCCGGAAAGTGTCATAGCCGATTTATTCAGGATATTTTTTACCTCATCCCAGAGCGCCGCCTGCTTAAGGGATTGTTCAACGAGCAATTCCAGATCACTCCGCTTTTTTATCCCCGAAAGTATCGGCGCATAGGTAATATTTTTAAATATGGTTTTTGGAAAGGGATTCGGTTTTTGGAATACCATGCCGATCTTTCCGCGAATCTCAACAGGATCAAGATCGTGGTCATATATATCTTTGCCCTCGAAGAGAACCTTTCCCTCTATCCTGGTTCCATGAATCAGATCGTTCATCCGGTTGAGTAATCGTAACAACGATGATTTTCCGCAGCCCGATGGTCCAATCAGAGCCGTGACCATGTTTCTTTCAAAGTCCATGGTAATATCCGACAATGCCCTGAATTGGTCGTAATAGAGATTCACATCTTTCAATTCAATAATAGACATTTACCACCCTTTCTTTTTTCTCATATAACCCCTGATGACGATGGCTACCAGATCAATGGAAAGGACAATGGCCACAAGAACCAGAGATGTTCCGTATTGAATCGGTATAGTTTCATCAATATGAGTCCCGGCCGTGGCCAGCACGTATATATGATAGGGAAGTGCCATCACTTCATCAAAAATAGAACCGGGAAGCTTAGCCGTAAAAAACGCCGCTGCGGTAAACATTATTGGTGCTGTTTCTCCTGCTGCCCTGCCGATCCCCAGGATGGAACCTGTAAGGATGCCAGGTATGGCATTGGGCAGGACAATCCGTAAGATTGTATTCCACTTGGATACACCAAGGGCATAAGATGCCTCTCTGAATGTTTGTGGTACGGACTTCAGGGCTTCCTCTGCTGCTCCGATAATGGTGGGAAGGATTAAAATACAGAGTGTCAGTGCCCCGGACAGAATGCAGGATCCGAACCGAAGAAAAACAACAAAAAAACCCAGGCCAAAGAGTCCAAAGACAACGGAGGGGACCCCGGCCAGGCAATTCACACCGATACGAATAACCCTTACCATCGGAGTTTGTTTCGCATATTCTGATAGATAGATAGCCGATGTAACCCCTAGAGGCAGGGCAACTGCAATTGCCCCCAGAGTAAGATAGAGTGTCCCCAGAATGGCAGGCATAATTCCACCCTTAGTCATGGATTCCATAGGGGGAAGGGTGAGAAAATCCCAGTTGATGACTCCGATGCCATTTACAAATATGTGAAAGAGAATACCTCCAAGAGAGAGGACAATGATCAGCACAGAGAGGCGAACTAAGGCAAAGAAAAGGGTCTGCTTAAAATAACGCCATCGCATTGGTCTTTTTGCTGGAAAAAATTTAATTTGCACTGGAAATATACCTGTACATCATACGATTTATGATTTGAAACTTGCGGCTACAGTGTGGCGGAACCTGCCTCTCTAAACTTATGGGAGATATAATCTGCAATCAGATTAAAGATCATCGTCATGAAAAAGAGAACGATGCCGATGGCAAAGAGAGCGTGGTAGTGTCCGCTTCCGAAAGGTGCCTCCCCCATCTCCGCCGCAATACTTGCCGGCATAGGCCTTACGGAATCAAAGATACTTTCGGGAATGGCCGCCGCACCACCAGCTACCATCAGAACAACCATTGTTTCACCAATAGCTCTCGCCATTCCCAGGATCACCGCCGTGGAAATGCCCGACAGAGCTGCCGGTATCGTGACATTAACTATAGTTTCAAATTCCGTTGCACCCAGAGCATAAGAAGCCTCTTTAAACTCTTGTGGTACGGCATAAAGGGCATCCTCCGAGATGCTTGAGATAGTGGGAATAGCCATGATGGCAAGCATCAGGGAAGCGTTTATGATATTCAACCCCGTTGGCAGATCAAAGGTCTCCTGAAGCCATGGGGCCAGAACAACCATCCCGAATAAACCCAGAACAACAGAGGGAAGCCCTGTCAACAGTTCGATGATCGATTTGAGTATATTTTTAACTTGGGCAGGGGCAATTTCAGAGATATAAACGGCAGAGAGGATACCCAAAGGAACCGCTATCAAGGAGGCAAAAAACGTAACCACAATAGAACCAACAAAGAGAGGCCATATCCCATATTCAGGCGGGTCATAAGTGGGATACCACCCGGTACCGAAAATAAAGTCAGCAACGGAAACAGATCTGAATATAGGGAGACCTTCACGGAAGAGGAAAAAAACGATAAACCCCAGGACCAGTATAGAAGTTAGGGCAAAGATGAAAAAGGTAATCTTGAAAATTTTTTCCTTCTGTTGTCTGTTCATGGGTGCTTATTACCTCTTTATGGGTACAAAACCTTCCCTTTTTACTATCTTCTGTCCCTCTTCGCCTGAAAGGAATTTAATAAAATTGGCTACTTCACCCGCAGGTTCCCCGTTGGTAAATATAAAGAGCGGTCGGGCAATCGGATACGCCCCGGAGATGGCCGTTTCTGCAGATGCCTGAATCCCATTTACCGTAAGGGCCTTTATTCTTTTGTTTAGATAACCGATTCCTATATAACCTATAGCATACCTGTTTTTTGAAACCGCCTGAACAATGGCGCCATTGGATGCCTGCAGCTGTGCCCTTGGCGTTACCTTGGCACCGTGAAGGACCTTTTCCCCCCATGTTTCATAGGTTCCTGAACTGGAATCCCTTGAAATTACCACAAGTTTCAAATTTTCTCCACCTACTTCTCTCCAATTCTTAATTCTTCCCTGATAGATGAGGCTCAATTGTTCGTTGGTAAGATTTTTTACCGGATTTGCCGGATGGACGATGGGAACAATGGCATCAATGGCAACTTGGTGGGAGGTGGGATTAACCCCTCTTGACTTTGCCAGCTTAACTTCCTCTCCCTTCATATCCCTTGAGGAATTTGCAATATCTGTTGACCGGTCGATCAGGGCCTTGATGCCTTCGCCGGAGCCGCCACCGGAGAGCGAGATATTCACGGCGGGATGGAGTTTCATATAGGCCTCAGCTACTGCCTGAGCTATCGGCAGAACCGTCGTTGATCCCTTGATGACAATGGTCTGACCGGCAGAGACCATATTCGCGCCCCACAACAGGGCGCCCAAAAGACTGAACATAAATAACTTTGCAATTTTTAACATTTTTCTTACCTCCTTCTGGTTATACGTTATACATTATATGAACGACTTAAGACTTACGGTATTTTAAAGGGCAACCTGTAAAGTCAGCTGAATTCTTTTGTCGTCTGGTTTGTTGCTCTGCTCATAGTCAACATGATCGTAGTCAAGAAGGATCATGTTATGCTTATCCAGATGGTAGGCAACGCCGACGATACATCTCTTATTCTCGTTATCGGTTGTATCAGTATCAGGATCGAAACGATCGTAGCGAGCAATAATGCTGAATTTTGGGTTAGGTTTCAATTCGGCAAAAACGGAATATCCGTCTTTGTCTTTTTCGTCGGTGCCCGCTTGGTTACCCTTACCGGAATAGTACTGACCCGTGAGGGTAAGAAGCTCATTCTCGAACTGCACGAAACCGAGATTTACCTTCCAGTCGGGAGGATTGGTCGCCTGATTTCCTTCACCAGATATGCCCATGTATGACAACTGGAGACCGGGTATGATATCCGGCAGAGGTCTCACCGTCAACCTTCCCTCCAGAACCTTGTTACTGTTATTTTCCGATGCATGATATCCGCCACCATTGTAAACACCAACCGCCATACTTCCGTAACGGCCGGGGTAGGCATTGCTTGCCTTCTCCTGGTACCCTTTGTCCATCGTTCCCCCAAACAGGGATACAAAGGTGAAACCGAAGTCTGCTGAATTAAAGATACCATTTCTCTCAAGAAACATTGTATCCTGACAGCGATATAGATTTACATGCTCTTCATAGTCAAGCCACGGCGTATGAGCAAGTCCTACTTCAACAAACGGCTTGGTAAAAAAGCCGGCACCGGGAATATTGAACTGACCGTAGAGATACTTGACTCTCATATCAACGGACCCATCAAGATTATTGCCCGGACTCGTATCCTTTACCGTTGTTACGTCAAGAGTCATCCTGCCGCTGAACCACGGGAAAAATTCCTTCTTTACGGTCAGATAACCGCGTTTCACATCAAACTTATTGAAACTTTTATCGTTACTTTCACCGTTTTGATAGGAAAGGTACCATTCAAGGCCAAATGTAAAACCTTGCAGATTTTTGATTATCTTTGCAATATCCTTCGACTCCTTCTCCTGATCTACAGAGATTGCCTCCTCCTGGGTCAGAAGACCCTTTTCTACCAGTTTTTTTAATATTGGGTTTGTAAGGTCTCCGGCAATTGCTGCCCCTGCCGACCAAAATAGACTGCAGGTGCAAAGAAATAAAACAGCCAACATTCTTTTCATAAATTTACTCCTCTCTTTTCTTTTATTGTTGATTTTTCATGAGGCCTCTGGAATATTATACTTCCCGGGAGATAATCTATTTTCCGGACCTCTCCACCTACGGCAGATTAATTATCATGTTTTTGTTACAGTGGTGTTACAGTGGTGTTAAGATTTGATTAAGAAATTGTTAGTCAGTTATCTGGAGGAACTTTGACGATCTTTGAGAGGTTTACGGAAACGGTTGGTCATTCCCCGGAACTCATCTTTCTTCAGATGAAAGATGAGACAGGCATTAGGAGCCTTACCTTTAGCAAGGCTTATGAAAAAGCCTTGGCAATCGGGTACTATCTTGTAAATTCAGGAATAGCCAAGGGGGATAGGGTTGCCATATTTGCCGAGAACAGCCCTGAGTGGTGTATTGCTTATCTGGGTATTGTTTCGATTGGTGCCGTCGCCGTTCCTCTGGACGTTCAATATAGAAGCGGGGAGGTGGAAAATCTCCTCCGTGATTCAGAGACCAGGGCAGTTTTCACTTCTAAAACCCTCCTTCCCCTTTTGAACGAAATCTCGAAAGACCTGAGAAGCAAGATAATCTTCCTTGATGACCCGGTACCCGCTTCGCCGTCCACTGAGACTCCAATAATTGGTGATAACATCGCCTCCCTTCTATATACTTCGGGCACTACCGGTGTCCCCAAGGGTGTAATGCTCACCCACGGGAATCTGCTCTCCAATGCGGATGCCCTTATCAAGCCAGGGTTAGTATCACACAAAGACCATATCCTGTCTATTCTTCCCCTCCACCACGCTTATCCGTTTATGATCTGTTTTCTTGTGCCGGCTCTTGTGGGAGGCAGGGTTACCTTTCTGAATTCTCTTAAAGGCCCGGACATTATGAAAACCATCAGGGAAGAG
>JBAZOY010000041.1:0-20675 GCA_041648505.1 Syntrophales bacterium
GGAAGGAAGGGCGTTTGCTGATAATTTACATTCACCTCAATGCACGACAATAATCATCATTTATGCTGTAAATTCAATCATCATAAAATGTTGGTGGTGAATTACGGTCCACCTGAATCCACCCACCTGAATGATATTGCTTCTTTTGTATCAAATGATTATGCGATTTATTCGGATGGGCCCCCAATAAGAGCCATGATCCGAACTATTGACTCAAGGAAGGTAAAACTCCTTGAGCAGTAATGACCTCTCCTCGTGTTGATGATAAATGTACCCCCGAAACTACTTTATCGCTCTCACTCTAGAGAATTAAATAGTGCTTTTGCTTTTTGATGGTGGATTAAGGTCCCTTTCTTGAGTATAAAAAAAATAAGCTTGACATATGTGAATATTTTTTTGTAAAATGCGAGTTTAATCAGTAGTAGTGTGCAGGTTGTCACCCATTGTCAAAATCTGTGCACCGTTGTAAAAGTGGGGGATCCCCCGAATAAAATAAGGAGGTACTTCATGATAAGACGGCAGGTTTTACTGTGGTTGGGACTAGTTGTCCTGTTTTTATCATTTGGAATTTGTCCGGAAGGAGTGGCAAAAGAAAGCTATAAAGTCAAAAGTGGTGATAACCTTTACAACATTTCAAAAAAATTGGGCGTAAGAATGCAGGCTTTAAAAAAAGCCAATTGCCTTACAAACAATCTCATCAAACCCGATCAAACTCTCACCATACCCAAAATACAACCAATAGCGAAATGCCGGACGCTGCCTACCCTTAAAGCGAAATCTTACACCGTTAGAAAGGGAGACAGCCTTTTTATTATTTCTAAAAAGACTGGTCTTTCAGTAAAAAAAATAAAAAAAATAAATCATCTCCGCACCGCTCACTTAAATATCGGACAGATTCTCGCCCTATCAAAACCAGAGATCGAAACGAAAGTAGTGGCAACAAATGTTATTATTAACGATACAAGGCAGATAACAGCTACGGAAGATGAAAGTGAAGAGAACGGTGAAGGCGCTGATGGGGAAGATTCCGGGGAAGAAGATAACAGAACGGAAGTAAAAAACGATGAAGAGAATAACACTGGACTTCTCGGTAAGTGGAGCGACTTCAATGAACGAGAGGTATTTGTGAGGGTGGTAAAAGGTTTCCTCGGTGCACCGTATCGTTTTGGTGGTTCATCAGTTAGAGGTCTTGATTGCTCAGCATTCGTGAAAAAGATATATAATTTTTTTGGTGTCAACCTTCCGAGGACAGCTCGTGAACAAGCACAGATAGGTATGCGTGTGTCGAGAAATGATCTGGAAAAGGGTGACCTGATCTTTTTCAATGCTCGACAGGTGGTCAGCCATGTGGGGATCTATATTGGAGACAATAAATTTATCCATGCTTCTTCCAAGAGAAAAGAGGTAAGGGTAGATAATCTGGAATCACCTTATTATGACAGACATTTTGTCAGGGCTGTCCGACTAAAAGGGATGGATGGTGAGGTTTAGATTCCTGTAAAATATAGAAGATAATTCCCGGAGGGATGGTTTTCAGCCACCCCTTTTTTGTTGGTCATTGCTTGTCAAACCTTCCAGTGCTGTCTTCTCTTTATCCCTTTTCCTGTCTTCTTACTTGAATGATACAAATCCTTGTGCAATAATCTTCTCGTCACATTAATGATAGTTTTGCTGCCTTAAAATAATTACAAATCAATGATTTTTAAAGAATATTTCAGGAGGAAACATATGGAATATATAACGGAACTGCCAATATCTCCCGGGGATATGTTTGACAAACTACAGAAGGACAAATCTGGCTCTGTGCTCTTACATTATGGTGTTGTCAAAATGCATGTAGAAGATCAAGTTACATCCGGTATCCAGTTCGACAAAATAGGCGATGCGGAATCTGAAATAGCTGCTCTCGCTGCTGAAATATGTAATAAGTGGGGCCTTAATGATATACTGCTTGTAAGAAGGGTAGGGACTTTAAAGGTAGGAGATATTATTTCACTTGTTGCTGTGAGCTCTGCCAGAAGTAAAGATGCCTTCGAAGCCTGCCGGTATGGGGTAGAACATCTGAAGAAAATGGTAAGTTTGAAAAAAAGAGAACTGTTCTTAAATCAGGACACTACATAAGGCCGGGTCTGAAAAAAATCAGCCTTCATTAAACAGTCAAAAGAGCCTTATCTGAGCTTCATTTTTTTGGCAGGTGGGACAAAAATAGGTACCCCTTCCCTGTAGATGCATATATTGAATGTCAGACCGGCAGCGATTGCATGGTTGCCCCCCGGAGGCGTAAACTTTCAGATAATTTTGATATTCTCCTTTACGGCCGAACAGATCGCGCCAATCAGATACCGTTGTGCCTCGGCAGGCAATTGCTCTATTGAGGATAGCGATCGTTGCCTCCTCTATCTTCTGCCACTTTGACAGTGACAGACTGTCCGACCTTTGGCATGGGTTTATAGAGGCTGCATAGAGAATTTCACAGGCATAGATGTTTCCTATCCCGGCAATGATATGTTGATCCATCAAAAAAGATTTCACGGGGATCTTTCTCTTGCGTGCCAGCTCCCAGAGCCTAGATGCATGGAAATCTTTCAGCGGATCCATTACCGAAGCGGCAGAATCAGGACTGATAGTCTTTTGAACTGACAGGGTTGCAAATCGTCGCGGGTCTATACAATCGAGCCTGCCATGAAGAAAGAAGATCGTAAAGCGTGTGTGGGGTAATGGCAGCCTACTGTCTCTTTGCCACAGAAGTCTGCCTGTCAGACGAAGGTGGAGTAACATTGTTATTCCGGCATCAAACTTTATTTCCAGCACCTTCCCTTGACGGACCGCTGAAAGGACTCTCACCCCTGCAAGCCCTTCACCAGCGCTCAGTTTCGGATCAAAGATCTCAATACCAAGGACATTCTTATCCAGAATGACCTGTGTAAGTTGACGGCAGAGGGTTTCTACTTCGGGAAGCTCAGGCATTAGCTTTTCTAAACAAGTCTAATTTAAGGAAAGGTAATGGCATTAAGGCTGTTCCTGGCCTTGAGACCATATTCTGATTCAGGGGCCAGTTCAATGACAGCCCGAAACTCTGATTTTGCTTCTTCCCTGTTGTTCAGCTTGATGTAACATTCTCCTAACCAATAATGAGATTCAGCAAGAGAAGGGGCCAGTTCAAGTGACTTCTTTAAATGCTTTAACGCACTATACATATCTCCGCAGGCAAAACTTACCATCCCCATGTTCTTTTCTATCAAAGGGAGTATAGGGGTGTTCGGTTCTCTGACAATCGCTTCCTCATATTTGGAGAGTGCTTTCTGATAGTCCCCTTTTTTATAGTAGACCCATCCGATGTTAGAAAGTGCTATTGCCGGGGTATCGTAAAGAATGTTAGAGAGTGCCTTATTGAACGATTCAATGGCCTTGTCCAAGAGACCCTGACTCAGATAAATCGTACCCAGAAAATTATGGGCCTCCGAATAATCAGGTTTTAAATCCACTGCCCTGTTAAATTCACCAATTGCCTCTTCATTAAACCCCTTCCCATAGTAAGATACGCCGAGAAAATAATGAACCTTAGGATCTTTCGGAGTAAGTTTTTCTGCCTCAATAAGCTTCTTCAAAGCATCATTGTATTGTCCCGATTCGATAAAAGCAATTCCTATGTTCAAATGACCGCCCGCTTCATCCTGTTTCAAGCGGCTGGTAGCACATCCTGTCATCACCAAAAACATAAAAACAGATATAACGGATACAATGTAAAGCCTCTTCAAAGTTGTCTTTGTGGTCATATTAATCCTAATCTTTGAATTACTAAATCGTTACTCATTTTTCCACTTCACTAATTTGCTTATATACTGTCGTGAAAGTACCACCCACTTCTGGATAAGTCAAGCATACGGTTAGTAAAAAGCTTTACATGGTGATCTCCAGGGTATTTAAAACTCCTCTGAGATCTGACTCCTCCGGATTATTAAATTCAGAACCGACACCACTTCTGGAGAGAAGGGACGATTTGTGAAGAAGGAAGGATGTAGTACCCTGGTGATACTTTATACTGCTCTAAGCTTCCTTGAAGAAACGGTCCCCATTCAAAAGACGAATCCATCATTAATTCAACTTTCATGTTCGGTTTGTTTTTCCCTATATCCCCTTTTATTCTAATATATACGCCCCTTCCTTCCAGAGTTAAAGATTGTACATTTATAGTTGCTTGCTTCACTATTAATACTCCCTTTACTCTTTGGAACAAATGCAATGGCAGGTAATCAGTATCAGTACTGTGGATAGATTTAAACTGCGCATCATTTATGGAAAACCGCAATTCGCCTCGATTATTTATAGACTGAAAATTTAACGCAAGAACCCCATCACCAATAATCCCGGATCGTTCAAGAAAGGGAAGACCTTTGATGTGGACATTATCTCCCCTGATACTTACAGGATTCTCTCTACCTTTCAGACCTATATCCCCATAAACCCTACCATTATTTATTCTTCCGTTGAGATTTAATCGCGGAGTCAGCTCAAGGAGAGAAAGCCAATCAAGCCTGACATCTAAATCAGCAATTGTCACGATTGGGGCGTCTCTTCTGTTTGATACAAGAATTTTTTCTGCTCCGAAACTGCAAAAGAGTCCTTTTTTAAAACCTTCTGCTTTGAGCTTAATGCCCTTTTCGTTCAATGCCCCTTCAAGGAGCTCTACAATAAGGTGCTCAGGAATAGCTACCAGCCATATTCCCAGGAAAAAAAGGGGCAAGATAATAACGGCAATGATGAAGAATTTTTTCAATTTCGATTAAGAGGGTTTGGTAAACAGTGAAACAGTCAGGGTAACGTCTAAGAGTTCCGGAGATGCAAATGTTTTTTTTATGATGACTTTTTTAATGGAAAGGATTATGGGTACATTATCTATCCTGTATAATATGTTTATAAGTTCATTCATATTAATCTTCTCCATCTGGATCTCGGCACTTTCTTCGTTCATCTGTCTCTTAAGTTCCCTACCCCCTATCTCCCTGATAGATTTCATTTTTCCTTTAACACCTAATGCTAAAAATATATCGTCCATCGGCTGGGCAATGCTATTTGTTTTTGTAAGGGAACCTTTTTGCTCCACAACACTTACCCGTTGTTTCACAGACTTGTACTCGCGGCTCAAGATGGAAAACTCTTCAAACTTAGTATTTAGTGATAACAGTTCTCTCCTGGATGCTCTTTCCCAAATAAATGCGGGAATGATAAGCATATAGAGACAAATAACTACTAAAAACAACGGCATTTTATTACGAAACTCTCTGTTCTTTAAGTAATGTGATAAATCTGAGATGATTTCCTTAAAGTTCATATATGCCTCTTGCGAGTTACCGGTTTAACCGGTAACTTCTAGCTGCTTTTTGCGACCAGGGAAAAGAATATCTTTCCGTTTGTTGCCGGCCTGACATCAACAGAAATATCGGTTAAGAATTCAGAAAGTTTTATCTTCATTTTACCAATCTCATCCATGGAGAAAGCCTCGCCTTTAATTTTAATCAGTCCTTTACCAAGATCAATTTCATTGTACACAACACCTTTTGATGCTCTTTGTGACAGATTCATGAGAAACTGAAGAGGACTTACTCCTGTCAAGGCATCGCTTTTTTCTCTGATGTCCTTAATATGGGCCCTCATCTGATAGAGTTCATCAACAATCCTTTTGTCATCCGGGAAAAGGCCTACATACATCCTTCTTATCTCTCCCTTTATCGAGGAGGCCTCTTTTCTCGTCATGATCGTGTTGAATGCCAGATTTGAATTTATTACCAGAGCCAGTAATATGGATAAAATTGCCGTCTTTTTTAAAGTTCTCCCCTGTTTTGCATTGTCTTTTGTATAAGCAAGTGGGCCTGTCCTCAGGTTGATGGTGGGGGTGGACATCTCTTCCGCCGCCGCGCTTATCCTGTCAAACTCATTCAGCCTTTCCTGGTTTATCAGTCGCCGTGCGAGCTCTTCTTGCCCGGCTTTAACAAGGGCATGAAGGTCTATGGATGTTACTACACGCGGTTCGATATCTTGAAGAGCAAGGTTACTTATAATATTATTGAGGACCTCTTTTTCTATATAAATTACCAACACATCAAAACCATTCTCATCACCATTTAAAATCATGGTATCCATGACTACGCTGTCAGAACCGCCCATGATCAGGCTATCCAATTCGTAAGGGATTACTTTTCTCAGTTTTGCTTTATCAGAAAAGGGAAGTTTCACTATTCTGAAACTTAATATCTCTGTGGGAATGCTTAAGTAAAATTCTCCTATATCGGTTATCTCGGCAGGCGAGGGATATTCGATGGTTTTTTCAAATTCATATTCTTTGAAGCTACTTTTCTTAAATACGTAAATGAAGAGGTTATTCTTCTCTTGTCTCTCTTCAGAGCCCGATAGTGATTCCAATAAGCTATCAAGGTCCTGAGGATGAATGTCGATGAATCCTATTTTCTTCATTTTTCGAATCGATTGTTACGAGTTTCAATTCGTAACAGCACCTTATGTCTCCCGCCAGTATTTGGTAATTATGTCGCTTCCCTTTACCTCTACAACGCATTCTATAATCCTTTTGATCTTATTATCTTCTGCGATAGAGGTGATGCGCAAGTTTGAGGCCTTTACCGTCATCTTGTTCATGAGGGATTGTCCCAGAGAACCTTCAAAACCAGCGACTCTCAGTATGTCGCTTATCCTCTCAAACGGTTCCAGCGCCCTGTAATGAACGATCCTTTCGGCTAGTTCCTCTGTTATATTATTATCGAAAGACATGATCACCGGTATAGATGCGGTGTTGATGTTGACAAGATTAGAATGTATCCTATCAACACCATACACGGTTACATAAGGTAAAATCTTTTCATAGGTTTGAAGATCCATCCCTTTTATTAGGAGGAGTTCATCCACACTGTCCATACAGGCATTCTTCGCACCTTCCTCTGAATTACCCAATCGGGGCTCACTATCATTATCTATCCAGTCGGCAACCTTCGCAGCAATTGTTTTATCAAGAGAAAGATTTACAAGTAGTCTCCTGAACGCATCTTGGGCTGTTTCGTTTGTTTTTCCATTAGGCCAGAGGAGGGCATTCAAGTTAAATTTTGCATTTTCGTCCTCAACCCTGAGCAGGACCCTTCCCCCGAATCCATCGAGTATATTGTCTGCCGGGATTTCGACCTTTCCAGGAGATGTGTATGAATAACGGCACTGGTTATCTGATATAATCTTGGCCGCAAGAGTTATCCCCGATCCGGCTACGAGAGAAAGTCTCTGGGCTTCTTCCCAATTTTGCAGGGCGGCATTTGTTGTATAAACTCCATAGGTAAACTCAACCACCATGGCCGTCATAATTGCCACTATCATCATGGTAACTATCAGAGCCATACCCTGTTCACCTCTTCTCCTTTTATTCATATTTTTTTCCCTATCCTTGGCCTTGCAATATCAGAGATGAAAAACGGCGTCCCGCAATCTTCCCGTTTGTCCTTGTTTCTTATAAGTATCGTAACAGATATCCTTACCTCATCAGGAATGCTTTTTGACAGAGTGCTGTCCCAGGTCTTTACCCAACTATCACCGGATCGTGCCTCCAAGGTAAAAGACTCTATTTCTTCGAGCATGTCCACACCTTTATTTTCAAGCGGCTCCGAAAAAGCGGGTATAATATGTTTTTTTATTACTAAATTACCGTTTCGTTCCTCCACTGTATAATTTATCCTGGACAGCCCCGTTACTAAAGGGGAGAAACAGGTAATGAACAACTGAGATGTCTGCCTTCCATAGTAATCCCTGTCATCCATTTTAAAGAAAGAGTAATTCTTATCGGCCGAATATAGCCCGGATTCTATCTCCCTTTTCAAAGTATCCACAAAAAAACGGGATTCCTGAAGTTTCAAGAGGGATTCATCTATAACACCCAATGCCCTATGGGACAGGGCGAACGTGCTATAAAGGGCGGTAAGCAAAACGGAGGTTACGGCGAAAGCAATTAAAACTTCCAGGAGGGTAAACCCTCTCCGTGAAAAGAACACATGGTTATCTACGGATGAGTTGGGACAGGGTAACACTTTCCTTCTCATTGCTGACCACCACACCTATTTCTGATATACCCGGGAAAGACGATTTTCTGATATTCGTCTTGTAAAAAAAGCGGGAATAAGGTTCCGGAAAATGACCACTGCTAACGTTGGGAGTCTTTTCCATCTCGTATAACTTTTCCTTAGCCAGGTTCGTGGAAGTTGTGATAATTACTTGCCTTTCAGCTAACATAAGATGATAATTGAGGGTGTAAATCACGGTGACCAACAGTCCTCCAACAATGGCAAGACTTATTAAGACCTCAAGAAGTGTAAAGCCACTTCCCCCGATTAAGGGAAATTTTTTCTTTCGCCCTTTTAACCCCATTATCTACCAATACCTTTACCCTGCATGAGTTGTCAGCTATAATGATCGAGAATCTTTACCCTTCCGCTTAAGGGATTAAAAATAACTGCCATTGTGTTTTTATCACTCCTCAAATGCATGGTAAATCCTTCCGTTGAACCGGTGGGGCCCAAAAAAACAACGGCCTTCCCATCAGAAACCATACCTTTGGTCTGTAAATCAATACCAACCAGATTAACAAACTTTTCCGCTCTTTCTCCATCCGGTCCTTTATAACTTAACTCTTTTGCCTTGAAATCTATCTTGATAGCGTAAGTTTCTTTGGTGGAGATCGCACTATCGTTAAGATACCTTAAGATTGAAGTGATCTTCCTCGCCTCAGACCTCAACCCCTCCTCTTCTGTGATAGTAATATAAGGAAAGGAAAGGGCGAACGTCAGGGAAACAATAAAAATCACAATTATTAATTCTAAGAGGCTAAAGCCTTTATTATAAAGCCCAGTTCTCAATATCCGCATCCTTGCCTTCCCCGCCTTCTTTGCCGTCACCTCCAAAGCTTATAATATCAAAATCTCCATTAATCCCCGGTGAAAGGTAGATATATGGATGCCCCCATGGGTCAAGGGGTATCTTCTTACGTTCGAGGTAACCTCCCTCTCTATAATGGGAAGGTATTTCCCCTGTGGTTGGTTTTTCTACAAGGGCATCAAGTCCCTGCTGAGTATCGGGATAGAAGCCATTATCCAGTTTAAAGAATTTCAGGGCGGTCTCAAAGTTTTTTATCTGAACCTTGGCCTCTGTGATGCGTGCGTCGTCTGTCCTGCCGATCAACCTCGGTGCTACAAGAGCTACGAGGAGGCTCAGGATAAAGACAACAACAACGAGTTCCAGTAAGGTAAACCCCTTACGGGAGCTGTCAAAGGCAGATTTTACTATTAAGTGTTTCATCTAAAAACTCCTTCCTTCTGTCTCATGCTCCCTGTTCTATATCCCCTTCACTTTATCAACTGATTCAATTGAAATATGGGGAGTAGCACGGCGAGGACTATAAAGCAAACCACGAGACCCATCAAGAGTATCATGACGGGTTCGAAGAGAGAAACAGCTTTCTCCATTTTACCGTTAAATTCTTCTTCGTAAGATTCAGCAGCCCTGTTCATGGTTTCCGCAAGCCTTCCACTCTTCTCACCTGTTGAAACAAGCTGGATTAATACAGGGGGGAATCCTCGAAGTGATGAAGAAAGGCTACCGCCCTCCGCCACCTTTCCCTCCGCAGCTAAAACCTGAGATTCCAGTTCCCTGTTACCAATTGACTTCCCGGCAAATTTGAGAGATTTCAACATGGGCACTCCTCCATCGAGGAGAAACCCCATCGTTCTCGCAAATCTGGCATAATAAAGGCTTTGAATGATATTGCCGGGCAGCCTGAGAAGGAGTTTATCCACTGTGGCTCTGTGCTTTACGAGAAACCTCCTCATGAACCAAATCGCTGTTGCCACGGTGACTATCATTGCCCACCAGTATTTGATAAAAATATTGCTTATAAATATCAGGACGAGCGTTATAAAAGGTAATGTCCCTTCCATATCATTAAATATCTTTACAATCTTCGGCATGACAAATGTAAAAAGGAATGCAAGCACCAGAACACTCACACCCATCATAAAAATCGGGTATATCGTAGATGAGCGTACCTTTGATCTTATTTCATTCTGGTTCTCTAAAAAATCGGCAAGTTTTATGAGAATCTTATCTAAAATGCCACTTGCCTCTCCTACCTGAACCATATTGATATAAAAGACAGGAAATATACGGCCATAACTCTCCAGTGCCCTGGAGAGACTTGTCCCCCCCGAAACCCTTTCTTTTATAGCGATTAATATTTCCCTGTAAAATCCGATATTTTCATTAGAAATAGCTTGAAGTGCCTCCATTAAAGGGACCCCTGCGGAAAGAAGCGTAGAGAGCTGCCGCGTCATATTCGGCAGAAAAGTGTCATCTATCTTATGGAATATTCCCCTCTCACCCTTCTCTCGTACCTCAAAGACATCAGCAGGATGGATCCCATAGGACTTAACCTTGATGATGGCATCCTTAAGCCCCAAAGCGTCGAGAGAACCTTTTATTTCTGTTCCTTCAGCACTGTATCCTTTATAGGAAAATATCGGCATAATCTTTTTGTGTAACCCTCAGAATCTCCTGCAGTGTTGTAATTCCTTGGATAACTTTAGTCAGACCATCTCTGTAAAGAGTTCTCATTCCCTTTGACACAGCATGATCTTTTATGATTTGTAAATCAACCCTTCCTGAAATCATCTGTCTTATCTCATTGTTTATATGGAGGAGTTCATATATCCCTGTTCTTCCAAGATAGCCGGTCCCCATACATTTCTCGCATCCCTTTCCTCTGTATAAAAGAGAAGGGCAAGGAGTAAGGGATGAGGGGTTAAGAAAATATGATCTTTCGTTATCCGAAGGTTCGTAGGATTCCTTACAATAAATGCATATAACCCTTACAAGCCTCTGGGCAAGAACCGCCACCAGCGATGATGAGAGAAGAAAGGGTTCCACGCCCATGTCAATAAGTCTTGTGATGGCGGATGGTGCGTCATTTGTATGGAGTGTGCTTAAGACAAGGTGTCCTGTGAGAGATGCCTGAATGGCAATCTCAGCAGTTTCAAAATCTCTTATCTCGCCTACCATGATTACATCCGGGTCCTGCCTCAGGATGGATCTCAGTCCTTTTGCAAACGTAAGACCGATCCGGGGATTTACCTGTATCTGTCCTATACCTTTAAGCTGATATTCAACGGGGTCTTCCACAGTAATGATATTTTTTTCTTCCGTGTAAATCCGGTTTAATGCGGCATAAAGGCTTGTTGTTTTTCCACTTCCGGTGGGACCTGTAACAAGGATAATACCACTCGTTCTTACCAGGAGTTCCTCTAAATGTTTTTCATCATCCTTATCAATTCCTAACTCATAGAGACCGATAAGTCCCTGTTTTCTGTTGAGCAGCCTCATTACCGCTCTTTCTCCGAAGGAGGTGGGAATGATGGATACCCTGATATCTATATCCTGTCCTCCGATGAGGAGTCTTATCCGGCCATCCTGGGGAAGCCTTTTCTCCGCAATGTCCAAATTTGCCATTATCTTTACCCTGCTTATCAGAGCATCCTGGATTATCTTGGGAGGGCTTAAAATCCTGTGCAGGATCCCATCAACCCTCATCCTCACATCGAGTTCCTTTTCGTAGGGTTCTATGTGTATATCACTTGCTCTCTCTTTGAGAGCCTGCTGGAAAAGGGCATTTAAAAGCCTTATAATAGGCGCATCTTCTGTAAGTTCAAGCAGATCCCTTGGCTTTTCAAACTCTGTCGCAACAGATGCGAGATCGTCTCCGGTTATGTTGTCCATCACATCGGAGGCTGTGCCTATCTGGCCATAAAATCTGTTGATTGCATCAATGATAATCCCTGTCTCTGCCTTAAGAGGACATAGCCTTACCCCATATTGTCTTGCCACATCGAGAACTGCTAAAAGACCTCTGTCATCCGCAACCGCCGCAAAGAGACAGCCGTCAGCCATCCTCATCGGAATCACGAGATTATTCCTGGCAAAGAAAAAGGGAATTTCTTTGATAAGAGACATATCGACGTCTTCATCTCTTATAGCTTCAATGATCTCCATACCGCCTCAATCTCTATCGTTTATTGCTGATTTTACAGATACAGAACCGTTGTAAGAATCATAGGATCAGGGAACACAAGCAATTTCAAAGGAGTCATTATTCAGTTGGAAACAACGAAAAAACTGAACAATTTTTTCATGCTTATTCAGGATAGGCTTGCAAGCTCTTTCCCTGATTTTAATCCAGGTTTTGATAGGAGCTTCCTTTTGTTAAACTATATGAAGTACAGGTTACTATTGCCGAAGTCTAAGACCTTATCATTAATAACAGCATCTTAAAACGCTCCACAGCCTTTAATGAATGCGGCTTGCCTGCCGGCATTATAATAACTTCTCCTGCTTTTAGATGATGCAGAGTGCCTTCTATAACAACCTCTGCCTGGCCGTCAAAATTATATACTAAAGCGTCGAAAGGAGCAGTGTGTTCACTCAAGCCCTGTCCTTTATCAAAAGCAAACAGCGTAACCGTTCCGGTGTCTTTCTTAATAATCTCTTTGCTGACAATAGAGTCCGCTTGATACTCGACTAAATCAGAGAGCTTTGCTGCCTGGGCTGCTATACTCTTTGCCATATTATCAACCTTTTTCTTGTCCAAGCTGCCCTCCTAATTGTTTTTCAGGTAAGCACTAAAAATTTTCGCTAATTGTGGAGACTGCCGGTGCAGCATGAAGTATTGCCCTGTTTTTTTATATGTTTCCACGCTAGCTCATGATTTTACTCCAAACAAAAAACCTGTGCAACAATAATTGTTAACATGTCGCGTGAAGCCAAAGTTCAGGCAATCACCAGTTAAGACACGGTTCGATTTGTTCGTGACATCTATTGGGATAAGGTTATATATGCACATGGACTCACAATCGCCAAGATACATTTATAACCCATTGTGCATTCTGCAGTACAACGTGCGGCTCAGAGAAGCCCCTCACGGAACAGGAATCTTATTCCAATTCTAAATCAAAGCGCTATCTTCGTTGGCATCGTCGTTTGCTCCTCGACGTACGTTTCATGTATGCCTGCGTCGCCTCCTCATTACCGTCTTGATTTCATCTTTGATTTAAAACCAGACTTAGTTGCTGTAGTACGAAGTTACATTGACAGCATGTTTAAAGATGGGGCGTAAATCATTCTTCCTGTAAGAAATAATAGACATATCAATGCGATTGATATAGATTTCATACGGAAATAAACATGCAAGTGGGTATGAAATTAGTACGGGAAGCGTCCCCTTATTACACCCAGCCTCAGGGCGGTATTTATGCAATTTCAATCAATAATGAAATTATGGTTAAAAGAATTCAGTTACTCTATTCTGAGGGGAAACTGGCGGTGATCAGTGATAACAAAAACTATGAACGCCTGGAACTGGATGCCGGCCAGGTTTATATCAACGGAATAGTCCTTTGGTATTGCCGGGAAATGGTAAGATAAAGGACATCTTGAAAAAGGAGGGAAGAAATGGCCTTTTCAGAAGAGACAATTCAAAGGGTTTGGGGGAAAGCTACTCCTAATGAATGTGAAAACTTCTTATCAAATCGCAACTGCGACCCTTGGATAATTGACAAGTTTGAGTGTAAAGAATATTCCGGCAAGATTGAGTATAGAACTGCGACGGATTCTGAGGAGGCAGAAAAAATTTGTTCAACATGTCCTAACTTTAAAAGAAAACCATAAGTCATTACTTCCTGAAGTAAAGCATCCGATGATTTTGGTAGGTATTTACCCTTTCAGATGGCATTCGTTATTAACTTGACTAAAGAAATCATCGGCAAATCATTATTACTGAAGTATATTTTTTTCGCACTTGCGAAAAATATCTGTCTTTCTGAATTGATTTGGAAGGAACAACAAAGATGGGGGCTTCTTTTTATGGACAATATAAAGAAATTAATTATTGTTGGTTATTGTCTGGCAGTCTTATTTTCAGTATTATTTGTACCTTGGAAAGTTGTTAGGCAGACTGAGAACGGGGTTTTAGCAAATCTAAACTTGGGGTATTCATTTATATTTTCACCACCGATAAAAAGTGTTTGCGTTATTGATTACGGTTTCGTCACATTGGAATTGATTGCGATAACAGCTACAGCTGCAATATGTTATGCGATGCATGATAAGTTATCTAAAATAACCTCCGCTCTGAAACAGATGAGGGGCGCTCTTGAAAAAAAAGGCTGGACCTTTGGCAAAGAATGATCGCTTATTGTTGACCATTTTACTTTTATGAGGGGGAGAGATGACTACAGAAGAACGGGTAGAAAAGTTGGAAATGGGGTTGAATCAAGAGAGGCGCATAAACCGATGGTTATTAATAGGGCTTTGCTTGGTAGCCGTGGGATGGTTTTCTTATTCCTTCGTACAAGCCCAGAGCGTAGAAGCTAAAGACCCGGGAGCAAAAATTATCCGAGCCGAGGCGTTTATTGTAGAAGACGAGCAGGGGAAAAACCGTGCTGTTATGAACGTAGGTAAAGAGGGCCCTGGTATATTCTTGTACGACGAGCAAGGTAAACCCGGTGCTGGTATGAGCATAGGTAAAGACGGCACTTGGATAGGTCTTAACGACAAACAGGGTAAGCGACGTGCTTTTATATCCGTTGCCAAAGACGGTCCAGGGATAGACTTGTACGATGAGCAGGGGAAACGCCGTGCTGTTATGGTCGTAAGCAAACGCGGCC
Source organism: Syntrophales bacterium (assembly GCA_041648505.1). Classification (GTDB taxonomy): domain Bacteria; phylum Desulfobacterota; class Syntrophia; order Syntrophales; family CG2-30-49-12; genus JBAZOY01. Next base: position 14,754 of record JBAZOY010000041.1, read on the forward strand.
CTGCGATAAGTCTTAATGATGACCGTGGGGAAGCCCGTGCTTTTATATCCGTTGTCAAAGATGGCCCAGGAATAGACCTGAACGATGACCGTGGGGGAACCCGTGCTTCTATGGCCGTAGGCAAATATGGTTATGGGATAAACCTGTACGGCGACCAAGGGAAGACCCGTGCTTCTATGGCTGTAGGCAAAGACGGCCCAGGGATAGACCTGTACGACGACCGGGGGGAATCCCGTGCTACAATAGCCGTAGTCAAAGAAGGCCCTGCGATATGCCTATACGACAAGCGGGGAAAAGCAACTTGGACTGCGCAATAGAAAACTGAAACCCAAGAGAAGCACGAAGCTGCCCTCTCACACACATAGTTGCTATCTTCTATATGCCCTTGTAGACAAAGATCTGCATGATCTATATATCAATTTGGTTGTTTTAGATGTTGATTTCTTTCCAAGAGGAGACATCATAATTGTTAGACATCAGGAGCAAAGGTTATGAATAGCAATTATTTTTCTGACCGCGAACTATGCCCAACGCCTCGGGTTAATGAGGATATAGGACGTGAAGCTTGGGGTGGAATTGTATCAATTATCGATAACTTGATCCAAGATGGATCTTTTGGTTTAGCGTTTCCTGATACATGCCAAAACAGTGGAGCCATGATTATTGGCACAAATGAAAGATCAATGGCACTTTCTATAAGAGCTGAGATTCCAAAGTTGGTCCAACGTGAAAAAAAATCCGATTTAGGGTTTGGAGACGACGATGAGGAAATTGAATACACAATTAGAAGTGATTATTGGCCTTTAAAGGCTTCCAAAAAACCATCGACAATGACAATTTTAGATCTAATTGAATTCTGTTGTCGTCACGTGGCAAAGGTGAATAGGCGCGATTTGCATTCTTATTCCAGGCATCATCATCTAACCTTTGACAAGGAAGATGGACAAATCGAGTTCGCCCAAAATATTAATAGAGTATTCTCTCGTAACGGCTTGGCATTTGAGCTGAAGTCGGATGGTTATATTGAACGTTTGGGACCACCTGTTCTTCGAGAATCTCTCACAAATGCAATTTTTGTGACTGGTGACTTGATCCTCGACAAAATGCTTAAAGATTCCCGATCCAAGTTCTTCAGTCCTAAACCTGACATTAGGCGTGAAGCATTAGAGAAGCTTTGGGATGCTTGGGAACGAATTAAAACCATAGAAGACCCAACAAATAAGAGGGAATCGATTAAAACTCTACTTGATAAGGCATCCCCAGAGCCCAAGTTTCGCGAACGAATCGAAAGGGAGGCAATAGAATTAACATATATAGGAAACAATTTTCTAATCCGTCACAGTGAAATAGGCAAGCCGCCCTTGGAAACCTTAGAGCAAGTAGATTATTTGTTCCATAGATTGTTCGCAATGATTTTTATGCTTATGGCTAGGATAAAGGATTAGATCATTAATATCTAACGAATAGGGAGTTAGACGAATCCGCAGAGTCGTTTCAATTCTGGGTTAGATTACTCCATTTCAATTCGTAATTCTCAATACCGCAATTTCTCAAAGACGTTTAGTTGTAGGTGAAGCCGATAAAAGATACGAGACTTAATTTGACAGTGCTTGTAAAGTCAAATCTTGGTTAGGACAAATTAGCTGATTATACCGCTAAAGTGCTGGCAGACAACAAAACATGAAGTACATATAGTCATGCTTTAACATTTTGATATTTCAAAATGAAAGAAATAATAAATTGATCAAAAAGTCCAATTCCCGTTCTGCTCTTGATATACTTTTCTATCCCAGTTCCTTAGCTGTAGTCGGTGTTTCAGGTAATCCTGATGCATCTTTTAATTCAGGCAATCTTTTCCTGGAGAAACTGCAACATTTTGGATATCGCGGTAGATTGTACGCAGTGGGCAGCAGCGGAGGCGAGGTCGCAGGTTTTAATATATATAAGACTATTAAAGATATACCGGACACTGTAGAGTATGTCATTGTTGCCATACCAAACCGCTCTATGCCACAGTTTATAGAGGATTGCGGACAAAAGGGTGTAAAGATCATTCATATGTTCACTTCCGGCTTTGAGGAAATTGAAGATCCTATGGGGACCGGTCTTCAGCAGGAAATCTTGAAGATTGCCGCCGGATATAATATCAGGCTTTTAGGACCAAATTGCGTGGGGGTTTACTGCCCGAAATCCAGGATGACTTTGTCTGAACGGTTTTCAGATATAGAAGGGCATGTCAGTTATATTTCCCAGAGTGGCGGGCAGAGTATGTTTGGAATCATGGAAGCGAATGGGCGGGACATCTATTTGAGTAAGCAGGTAAGCTATGGCAACGCATGCGACATAAACGAGTGCGACCTTATCGAATATCTCACGCAAGATCCTGATACCGACATAATTACCGCCTATATCGAAGGCACAAATGATGGCTTGCGTCTTTTCCGTACTTTGAAAGAAGCGACGGCTAAAAAGCCTGTAGTGGTATTTAAATGTGCTGCTACCGATGGTGGTACCAACGCAGCGGTATCCCACACAGGAGCCATCGCAGGATCAAATATAATATGGGACAGTATGTTGCGCCAGACGGGAGCGATAAGGGTCTATAATATAAAGGAGATGTTCGATGTAGTGACTGTATTGCAGCGCTGTAAAGAAATAAACGGTTTACGAACGTTAATTATGGGGCATGGCGGTGGCACCTGTGTTCAGGCTACCGATGACTGCTGCCGGGCAGGGCTGACCGTTCCACTTTTACCCGCAGAATATAAGCAGGCCCTCATGAAAGTATACGGGACCGAGACAGGTAATATCTTTAAAAACCCCATCGACATTAATCCCTATCTGGGGATGGGGTTTTCGGGACCAGCCTTCAAAGCGGTATCGGACTGGCCCGATGCCGATATAATCTTGATTCCCGCTGTTCCGGAGCAGAATCCAATGAGGGCACGCGAGGTTCAGTACCAGGTTTATACTGACACGTTTATAGAGTGGGCAAAAATGTCCGGCAAACCTGTCGTAGTTGCCCTGAGTGTTAATACTATGCCGGGCGACGATGGTTTACCTGAACGGTCTTTTAAAAAATTACTGGATGCGGGAGTGGCAGTGTTTCCGTCAGTACAGCGCGCAGCTACAGCCCTTTACAGAGTTTATCAGTATTACCAATGGCGTAGAGAAAATAAAACATAGCGGATTTAATATGCGTCTGAATAATCAATCGCCGTAATTATAGAAACAACTACAGCGGATAGGTAAAAAGAATTGTTTCTGTTTATCCTGTTTCTTTACCGAGAGAGCCCTATGTAGACCATTGCCCAGTAGCTTGCAGGGTTTGCGGTACACGGCCAAAATGACGTTCAACCAAACAGACCATGCCCTATGCTTGTTGAACTTGAGGAATTTAGGTTAATTTATACTTTTTTCGCTATCTTCCGGAAATGATCCCCGTAAACCATTAAAGTTATAGCCTCAGGGAAGGATTCCCTGTGAAATATTATCGATTTGAGCATCATTTTCCAGTAATACCATTGAGATGCACCATTTCCAAGGATACCGAGATAAAAGAGAGATTTAAGAAATGCTTCAACCTGCAAGTAGTCCATTTTTCTTTTCCTGCAAGGTTTGTATTGTTCCAGAAACTTGCATACTCTTTGATAATAATGTCTGGGGCTATAGATAGTTTTAACTATACTCCTATAGCCTTCAATCAGTTTTGTCTTATCCATGCGGGGAATAAAGTTGATACTACCATCGGTATTATCGCCGGATGAACACGAATCGAGACGGTGCTCCTCGTTCAATCGTTTCCAGAGTCTGGTGTTCGGTAACGCGTTTAACAAACCAACCATGGCAGTCACGACCCCGGTTTCCTGTATAAATTTTATCTGTCTGGCAAAGATGCTCTCATTATCATTGTCAAATCCAACGATATACCCCCCTAAAACCTGGAGACCTTTTGCGTGTAATTTTTTTATCGCCTCCCGCATGTCGATCCTGTAGTTTTGATGCTTCGAGCATTCTTTCAAGCTATCCTCATCAGGTGTCTCTATGCCGATGAAAACACTCTCAAAGCCGGCTTCAACCATCAGGTGGATTAATTCATCATCATCGGCAATGTTCATCGAAGTTTCTGTAAAAAGTACAAAGGGATAATCGTGTACCTTCATCCAGTTGATCACCTCAGGCAACATCTTTTTGATCGCCTTTTTATTACCGATAAAATTGTCATCCACGATAAATAAGTTACCACGCCAACCAATATTATAAATTGCCTGCAGTTCACCCAGAAATTGATCAACGCTCTTCAGGCGCGGGTTATGACCAAACATCGCAGTAACATCACAAAATTCACAATTGAAGGGACAACCACGGGAAAACTGGATCATCAGGGAAGCATACTTTTTAATGTTAATCAGTTCCCACCGGGGAAGGGGGGTTGACGTCAACACTGGAAAATCCTCGGAACAATATACTTTTTTCGGGGCTCCAGCTCTAAGGTCGGCCAGAAATGGAGGCAGGGTATGCTCCGCCTCATTCAGAATCAGATGATCTACCAGATGGAGATATTCATCCGGAGCACCATTAAAAAGAGGTCCTCCGGCAATGACTTGTTTCCCCAGACGCCGGCACCACTGCAAAATTTCGTTGACAGATTCTTTTTGGATCAACATGGCGCTGATCATAACATAGTCAGCCCATTCAATATCTTTCTCCTTGAGTTTTTTTATATTCAAATCAATAAGACGAACGTTCCATCCCTCAGGAAGCATAGCTGCCACAGTCAGCAACCCTAAAGGAGGAAAGAGAGATTTCTTCGAGATATATTTCAAGATATATTTAAAACTCCAAAATGTAACCGGATAACGCGGATAAACCATTAAAATGTTCATAAAATCACCTATTGAATTCAAACACATAACCTGTCTTACTAGTAAGTTATTGTAGATGAGAATGCAAGACATATTTATACCAGGATCCTAAGCCGGCGAAAGCTGTTCATTTCTTGTCGGGGTGAAAAAATGCTTCCCAAGTCCCTATAGGTTATCTTTCCAATGTTTCCAAGCTAAATTACTTTAAGCAGACGCGGATATAATGATTTGAAAATTAGAGAAATTTCTGCAATAGTATTGTACTGCAATAATTGTGGAAATCGATTCAGTAAAACAGCCTTAGATAAAGGTTTGAAAAATAGCGCACAAACAGCTGACACCCAAATATAATGGCTTCTTTTGCACTCAGCCGAACCTTGATAGCCTCATGCACCTCAGGTGATATGAATTATGACCGATCAAGAAATCACAGACCTGACACTTTTCGTGAAGACGTCCGATGAGGATACCACACGATGGAATCGACAGCGTATTGTTGATGCCCTTATCCTGGAGACAGACATCGACATTGATACGGCTGAAATGATAAGCAGAGAAGTCGAAAAACAGATCATCTCATCCGGAATCAGTCTGCTGACCACACCATTGATCAGGGAATTGGTTGATGCAAAACTCATTCAAAGAGGTTTTGACCAGGCAAGAAGAATGCATGCCCGCCTCGGCTTTCCCCTCTATGATGTAAGGCAGCTTATTCTTCATAAAAATAAAGAAAATGCAAATCTACCTCACACTCCCGAAGGGACAAACCTGGTATTAGCCGAAGGTATCAAGCGGGAATACGCCCTTTATGATGTATTTTCCCAAGATGTGAGAGATGCCCATGTGGCAGGAGATATTCATCTACACGGCCTGGGATATATAGACAGACCTTACACTTCGTGTCAGTCCCTTGAATATATCAAAAAGTTTGGTCCGAATCTCTCCCATTCCGTAACAGTTACAAGACCAGCCAGACACGCTAAGGTCCTCCTTGCCCACACGGTAAGATTTGGTTCTCTTCTCCAGGGACATTTTGCCGGTGTCGTTGGCTGGGATG
>JBAZOY010000042.1:0-20460 GCA_041648505.1 Syntrophales bacterium
ATTAATATCGGCTATATCCACTGCTAGATAGTTATCGTAAGGTTTCCCTGCTATTTGCTGGAGCAGTTTCAACTCATTATCCTTTTTCTGATAGATCATGACGTTGTGGCTATCGATGACTACCACTTCATTTAAACCATCCTTATTGACGTCTCCAATAGCCATGCCTTTAAACTCAGTCGGATACTTCTGGCTCATCCAGAATCCCATTCTGTCAACAGGTTGTGCCGCATTTATAAAATTAGAATTTAATGCGGAGGTTAAGGTACCTTTTGGGCTGTTTTTTATTTTTGATATAATCTCAGTTTCCTGACTGTACTGCGTTGGGAGCTGTTGAGGTATGGAAGTTGATGATGTCGCGTCAGGAAGATCGGAAATTGGGGGAGGTGTTCCCAGAATGTGGTGATTGATTCTCTGGGCAAAGTCGCTGATCTTCGGTATGACCTCATCCATACTCCGGCATTGGGTAAAAATACCTACCGGCGATTTATAAGCAGTAATATCAACAAGCTTTCCGTCGATGCTTAAACTGTTGCCAACCTTTGTTATACTGCCCCAGACAATAAAATCTACATTAATTTTCTTTCCCAGACTATAAACATCTGAGAGAGTCAGTTCCTTCCCCTGTGTTTCTTTAAGGGCATTAATGACTGCATCCTTGCTGATTACCTCTATACTGCCGTTGGAAGTGATACGCGAAGAAAGCATATCAGATATACCGTGCTGCAGATAATCCATATTTTCTGCACTGTGAACAGAGAAAGGAAAGACGGCAAGCTTTGTTTTTTCCGCAGCTCCCGTTTGTCCGGACCATGCTACTAAAACAACAAGTGAATAGATTAAAAAGATAAAAAATTTTTTCACGACTTCATCTCCTGAATAAAAGAATCCTTTTCTGATAGCTTTAAAAGCCACATTCTTTGGCGCTCAAAATATTCTTCAACCACCCGGCTTTACTTTACTGCAAAGGCAGAACTCGCGCTTAAGTGCCCAAACACTCCCTCTACCGTTGCCGCACAGCAACGGTATGATACTCCCCAAAAATACTTCAGTTCGCACCTTTGTGATCCAATTTCCATTATCTTGTGAAAGTATGTCATTATCCTTTTCTAACATGGCGGCACTTATAGTTCAAGATTCATTTTGAGCGGTATTTATTTTTTAGTTGTTCAACCTTCTCAAACAAAAGCGGATACCTCCGTTTGATTTTAGATAACAGCCTGCGGAATAAAGGTATTTCCGGTCCCAGAATAATCATACCCAGCAAAATGAAAAGGATTCCCTGAAGGAATGGTAAGAAAAGTCCTATAATACCCAGGGCTACCAAAAACCAGCCGAGAACATGTCTCAGAATTTTCTTCATATCGGCGTGAACTTGTTCCGGCGTTAAAATTTGACCTGAGGGGCGATCTTGGCTGCCGCTGGTACCTCAAAAAAATCTGCCTTCTCAAAACGAAACATACCAGCCAAGAAATTAGCCGGAAAGCTCCTGATTGCTACATTATATGCTTTAACTGTATCGTTATACCGCCTCCTCTCAACGGCAATCCGATTTTCTGTTCCCGCCAATTCATCCTGAAGGCGGATAAAATTCTGGTTGGCCTTCAGGTCAGGATACCTTTCCACCACAACGAGTAATCTGCTAAGAGCAGAGGACAATTCGTTATTACTTTTGATCTTTTCCGGTACGCTTGTGGCACCGCCTACCCTTGACCTCGCATTTGTAACCTCGATAAGCACATTCTTTTCATGTCCGGCATAGCCCTTAACTGTCTCTACAAGATTCGGAATCAGGTCATAGCGCCGCTGAAGTTGGTTTTCTACCTGTGCCCATGCTCCCTTCACCGCCTCATCCATAGAAACAAACGTGTTGTAATTTCTCTTGAAAAAAGAATAAATGGAAAAAATAAACACAACAATAATCACAAGCGTAATGAGAAGATTTCTTTTTCCTTTCGTCATCTGCTATACCTCCCGTTATTTTTATAAGTGAATGGCCGCCTATCAATAAAACATCAAACTTTCATACGGTCAACAACTTCTGATAATTTCTTAACTTCCCTGATGTAGGTTTTGAAAATTGTCTGAATATCTGATGTAGGAAAATTTCCTATACCTTCTTTAATATCTGCACATTTCAGGAAAACATCAGGATCAAAAGGAAATTCCTTGGCTGCTGCTCGTATAACATCTCTTCTATGCGGTGGAATTTCAAGGTTTTTCAGATATAGGAGGGCTTTAAAGATAGAGATAAAAACGTCCAAAGAAACATTAATCAGATTACGTAGTTGTTTTACTCGTCCTTCCGTTTCCAGAAAAGCTTTCCGGAGGAGGAGGGTCTTTCCCTTTATTTCCCTTTCCAATTGCAGCCTGAGATAGGAATGATCAATGGATAGTCCGCTCAAGACATCCTCACCGAAAACAAGGATGTGATTTCTTAGTATATCAAAAAATTCAAGGGGATATGAATCAAGGGAAGACAGGATGTATGACTTTGTCATAAAGAGGGGGGTCGCCACCTTCCTCTTTCTCCATCGGGCAACAGTTTTCATTGCTCGTTCTAAATCATCAATTCCCTTTTCTGAAACGATCACAAGAAAATTGAGGTCTGACTTTCCCGGAACGTAATCTCCGCTGGCGCCACTACCATAAAGGATGATAGAAATGAGGTCATCTCCGAAGGTCTTCCTGAAGTCATCAGTAATTTCCGAAAATATCTCTTCCGGTTTTTTAGGTATCTTAGCCATTTTCTCCCCTTTTTTTAAAATCCACGGCCGGCTCCACCGCCACCGCTGCTTCCCCCGCCGAAACCCCCAAAACCGCCGCCAAAGCTTCCGAAGCCTCCACCTCCTCTGCCACCGCTACTTAAAAACATAAGAAGAATCAGAGGAAGCATGGCCCGCCCCTGCCTCGTGCCGAGGAGGGGAATCATAATAAACAGCAAAAGGAGCAGAGAGAATAAACTGCTTCCCCGCTTTGTCCTTTTTGTTACCGGCTGACTGATATTGGGAGCGCCCGTCAGAGAGACATCGGCATCCTTCGCCACAACGGAAGCTACGGCAACCATGGCGCTGGTGAGCCCCTTGCCGTAATCCCCGGCTTTAAGATATGGGATTGCGTATCTGTCTAATATTTCGCCCACGAGCCCGTCAGGAAGGATACCTTCTACACCGTAACCAGTCTCAATCCTGATTCTTTTCTCCCGGACGGCAAGGAAAATCAGGATTCCCTTGTCCGCTCCCTTTTTCCCGATACCCCACGCCGCGTATAACCGGTTGGCAGAATCATCAGGGTCGTTATCCCCGATAGTCTCCATGGTAGCAACAACAATCGAAGTCCCTGTCTTTTCCAGAACCTCCCGGGCCAGACTCTCCATCTGGTTTACATAGGGAGGGGGGATAACCCCGGCGAAATCGTTGACGGCTCCGGCGGGGGAGGGAAATTTTACTTTTCCTTCCAATGGAAAAGTAATCAACAGTGACAGAATGAGGACAGACAAAATTAAGGAGATTTTTACATTTTGAGATACTGATTTTGCCGTTATGCAATTTGTCTTCATTCTGTTTTTATTGTTCCTATTCCGATAAGAATTTTCCTTATATACTCACCAGCCTTGAAAATAGCAAATTTTTTATCCCTTATATGTCCCAAGGGGATTAATCGAATTTCTGTTTTCTAACTTCCGGTTATTTACAAACCGGCAGATGATTAAAGGTAAAGGCAACGGGATTTTTACGGTACGGAGTTTAATATGGGGAGGCCTGGACGGTCTTGTGGGTTTCTTTTAGAAATTTCTTTGCTTAAATATCCTATGGGAACCTCCGTTTTTTATGTGTACATCTTTTCAATCAGGTGTTTGTATCGTTCAGCAGCTATGTTTCTCTTCACCTTTAAGGTGGGAGTTAAAAGGCCGCTTTCAAGAGTCCATTTTTCTTCTACCAATTTAAATTTAATAATTTTTTCGTACGCTTTGAACCCACTTTCCTCATTTATCCTGCTTGTTATCTCTTTTCTTATAAGTTCCTTAACGCGACGGTCAGCCATTACTTCTTCAGGGGTACTTACTTCCATATTGAGATATTCTGAAAGGGCCAGATAATCGGGAGATATCAAAGCGGAGAGATATTTTTGGTCCTGTCCTACGACAATAACATTTTCCATGTACTTACTTTTCCGTAATATAATTTCGATTGGTTCAGGCTCCACATTTTCTCCCCCTGAGAGCACGATAGTATCCTTCGCTCTGCCGGTGATAACAATGTCACCACTTATGGTCATTTTCCCCAGGTCGCCAGTATTGAACCACCTTCCTTCGTCCATCATCACTTTCGCAGTAGTCTCTTCATCTTTATAGTATCCGTGCATTACCTGAGAACCTCTTACGCAGATCAATCCCTGTATTCCTTTGGGGACTTCTTTTCCCTCTTCGTCTACTATCTTAACCTCAGTATCAGCTATTGGCCTACCAATGGTGCCCCTTATATTGTGGTTTAGGGTCCTTACTGAAATGATTGGTGAAGTTTCTGTTAGTCCGTAACCATTTAGTATGGTAATTCCTACAGCTTCGAAAAAATCTTCCAGATAGGACGGAAAAGAACCTCCTCCATTGATGCCGGCCTTAAAACAACCCCCAATAGATTTTTTAATTTTACTGAAAACAACAATATCTCCCACTAGAAACAAAGGTAAGAGCAATAGCCTGGTTATCCAGCCCTTTAATATCTCGGCAACAAAATTGATCCTCCATCCCTCCTCAAGCCTGATTTTTTCATTAAGGGCTGCTCTCTTTGCAAGTGTGTATCTTATTCCTATATTTAGAAACACTGTTGCCATATTTTTTTTGTGTGTTTTTCCTTCACGAATCCCTTTTTTGATTTTTTCGTAAAGGACTTCCCAGATCCGGGGTACACTTACCATATAAGTTGGCTTTTCAGAGATCATATCCGTTCCGAGCGTTCTAGGTCCGGTGTATATCATGGTCGCGCCTCTACTTAACAAGATGTACTCTGTCGTTCTCTCAAACATATGCCAGCTTGGAAGAATGGATAGAAAGCGGTCATCAGAGGTTATTTCCACCGACTGTAAGGTCGCCTGTATATTACTCAAAATGTTGTGGTGGGTGAGCATAACCCCTTTAGGTGCAGCAGTAGTTCCGGAAGTGTAAACAATAGTTGCCGGATCCTCTTTTTTTACTTTCGCAAGCCTGCTCTCGAAGGAGATGTCTCCCTTGCCCTGCAGCTGTTTTCCCCGGGCAAGGATTTCTCCGTAACTAAGAAGGTCCTCTTCTTCGCTCATGACTACGTTATCTTCGATTACCACTATCTTCTCAACGAAAGAGGTATCTTTCAAAGAAGTAACCTTCTCCAGTTGCTGCCTGGTTTCCACAATGACCACCCTGGGATTGCTGTGTTTTATGATATATTCTATTTCTGAAGCCGTGGAGTCTTTTCCCCGGGAGACGTTTATTGCCCCGATACTTAAGATTGCAAGGTCTACAACCAGCCATTCTTTCCTGTTATCTGACAGGATAAAAATCCTGTCATGAGGAAGAACATCCAAAGATAGAAGCCCCGAACCAAACTCCCTTACCAAATTAGAGAGGCCAATGTAGGAGACCGCGTCAAAACCGTTTTCTTTTCTCACTTTCAGGGCGGTGTTGGAGGCATATTTTTTTGCACTCTCAGCAAACATTTCCCCGAGACTTTCAGACATTTTCCCTTATCCCCTTCATCCAGCTTCGGACTCCTGAGTAGTTAACACTTATTTATAAGTAAGTCAGGTATTTTTTAAACGGAACCGGTTGACGGCGAGGTGAGCGTATCTTATCGGAGCAGGAAGTCTGTAACCGGTGCAACATGAAAGAACCACTTCCACAGCCTTTTGGAGACTGACTCTGTGTCCCTGGGAAACGAACACTGGCTTAACTCTCTTTTTGGTCCTCAGGACAGCACCGATAACCTGATCGTTATGCATCAGGGGGGCACAATCTCCCACCCGATCGCCTACCACACCATGAGTCCCGATGAGACGTGTTTTTGCACAACCTATCGTAGGAATATCCAGAAACAGCCCTATATGAGAGGCGAGACCGATACCCCTGGGATGAGCTATTCCCTGGCCGTCGAAAATGACAACATCCGGCGTGCAGCTCAATTTTTCAAAAACCTTCAGAAGGGCAGGGCCTTCTCTGAAAGTTAGCAGCCCGGGGATATAGGGGAAATGATTCTTTTCCGTAGCGTATGACTCTTCAATGATGTCCAGGGTCGGCAAGGCGAGTAAAACAACGGCACTGAAAAAAAGTCCGTCTCCCTTCGCATAGGATATATCAGCCCCCGCCACTGTCCTGACGGGTTTTGGGGCATCTTCATCGCCGGGGATCAGCTTTTTTTTCAGTTCCTGCTGGATGTTCATCGCTTCTCTGTGAGTGACATCCCAGCGGTGCAGGTGTTTAATTCTCATGATCAGATGGGTTTTAGAGATGTGGCTTCAGGATAGCCTTAGCTTTTTCAATGTCGCGCTTAATCTGCTCGATCAGCTTTTTCGGGTCGGGAAACTTTATTTCATCTCTTATCCGGTCTATAAACAGGACATCTAAACTCTTACCATAGATATTTCTATTGAAGTCAAACAGATGAACTTCTATGGAAAGTTTATCATCAGCGAAAGTCGGATTAAGACCGATATTTGTAACACCCTGATACTGGGCTTCTTCAAGACAAGCAATTACGGCGTAAACGCCGTGAGCAGGGATTAACGCTTTATCCGGTTTTATGTTTGCCGTGTGAAATCCGAGATCGCCACCTCTCATTTTCCCCTCGATAACGGTGCCGCTGAGGTTGTAAGGTCTTCCGAGGGCTTTAAGAACCGTCTTTACATTCCCTTGAAGGATCGCATTTCTTATACAAGTGCTGCTAATAACTGAATTATCATTAATCCTGATGGCATTTATGATATCTATGTCAAAACCCAGCCTGTTTCCAAAATCCACGAGAAAAGCCGCATTTCCTACTTTGTTCTTTCCAAAGGTATAGTCGTAACCGATGAAAATCTTCCTGATATGGAGTTTATCCGAGAGGAACCGGCACACAAAGTCCTCAGCCGTCATCGTGGAAAACTCGAGGGAAAACGGTATAAGGATGACAGCATCGACACCCAGCCCTTCAAAGAGGTTGATTTTTTCCTCGAGAGAGGCAATTAGATAAAAGGGCCTCTTTTCCGGGTGAAGAACCTTCTTGGGATGGGGATCAAAGGTGATGACTACAGTCTTTCTGTTGTTCTCATGGGCTTCCCTGACGAGCCTTTTTATGATGTGCTGGTGACCCAGGTGCACCCCGTCAAAATTTCCTATCGTGACAAATGAATCGCTGAATTCATAAAGAGCGGATTTATCTTCTATACCTTTAATAACTTTCATGATGTGTCTATTTACCTATTCTGCTTCTTTTAATTTTACTGCAATCATAACACCATTGGGATTACTTTCAAGATCAAATTTTCTTGACAATACTACATGTGTCAGTGTAGAAATTACCGTCTTTTTGTGGTTTACCTGTTATATGTTATATTGATATATTGCCGAAGTGGCGGAATTGGTAGACGCGCTAGGTTCAGGGTCTAGTGGGTGTACGCCTGTCCGGGTTCAAATCCCGGCTTCGGCACCATAAGAAAAACGGGAGGGTTAGCTGAGTCATCGGTTAACCCTCTTTTGCTTTTGAGCATGGTTGGCCAACACTTTTAAAAAGTTTTCCATTTGTTCAATACCAATCCTAGAATACAGGCTGTCGACAGATGTGATATTCATCTCATATTCGATTTACCTATATGAAATGTCATCCGGCAGAAGATTTTGGCAAGTCTGAAAACCTTCTCGCACGAAAATTTCCCTTTTCAAAGTAGTAATATGGTAGCAATCTTGGGTAAATTATGATAATAAGAAACACGTAAGTAACTCTAAAGATTTGGTAAATGGAGTGACCGTTTTATTAACTACTTAAAAGACGCTACGGATGTCAGTGCGGCGATGATTTACACCCATGTACTCAACAAAGGAGGGGATGGGGGCGTAGCTTGGTCGATGGGCTATAGGTTTGTTTATACAGGCTGTATAATCACCGTTCATCCCGACCGCAAGCGTTCGGCCTTTAAGAGATGAATTATGAACAGGCGACCAGGTTCCGGGTACAGTATACTTATTATTGGTAATTGGGGTAACTACCGGGGTGGAGAGAATAGAAGGATTGATTCCACGTATTTTACGACGGTAAAAGTCGGGACCGAAAAAGAAGGACGCTGGTAGTTATGTATACTGTTCCCCGAACTACCTGAAAATAAATTTTCATCGGCCTGCCGCTCAGCTGCGGCTCCGGTACCGTCTTCAGCCGCGGCACCCTTATGGCAGAAAAGATAATTTGGAGGATTAATATGGATAAAGTTCCAAGGCTTAGTAAAAAAATTGTGAAGGTCACTTCATTAAATGACATTGAAGAAGAAAAGAGATATTGGATGTCAAAAAGTCCACTTGAACGAATTGAAGCTATAGAGATAAATAGAAGGATGATTTATGGCCAGGATCGAGTTACATCCAGACTTCAAAGATTTCTTGAGACTGCTGAACTATCATAATGTTATGTATCTTCTGGTTGGAGGTTACGCAGTAGGTTACCATGGCTATCCACGTGCAACCGGGGATATGGATATTTGGATTGAAATTAGTGAATCAAATTCTAAAAAACTTGCTTCAGCATTTCGTGATTTTGGCATTCCTGATGAAGCGATTTCAGAAGGTCTATTTTTAGAAAAGAACAAAGTAATTCGAATGGGAGTACCTCCAGTACGGCTTGAAGTTATTACAAGCGCATCCGGCGTAGCTTTCAATGAATGTTATTCTAATCGCGAGGTTGTTGAGGTTGGTGGGATTCCGATAAATATTATTTCACTCCAAGACCTCAAAAAGAATAAACGTGCTGCTGGTAGACACAAAGACCTGGCAGACATGGAATATTTGCTATAACATGCTCTTTTTTGTAGATGATTATGCATGTCCCAATGTGGGGATCTGTTATGACTCGGGTCACGCACACAGAGCAGAGGACGCTGTGTCTGTGCTGAGGACTCTCTCTTCCTGTGTTGTTACTGCCCATATTCATGACAACGATAAGACTTCGGATCAACATCTGATCCCGGGACATGGCACTATCGACTGGCACGCAGTTGTGCCGTTGTTGGAACATTGTCCTGAACTCATTCACGTTGAAACGGAAGCGTTCAACACCGAGAAGTGGTCACACGGAGATGTGTACAGGCGTTATTGTAAAATACTGAGCGAATCTGAAAAAGATACTGTTTGTGGGATCAGTTCCTAAGCTCAGTTTCTTGGAAGTCAGGCAAATTTCTTGCAGTAAACTGCTTTACCGTCTCCCTTCGCATAGAAATCTTCTAACAGGCTTTCCAGCTTATAACCACAATTTTCATAAAAAATACGGGTGCTGGTATACTGTTCTCTCTGGGAGGTGTCAACATAAATACGGGTGCCGCCGAGTAGGCGGATGCGCTTTTCCGTTTCGGCCATAAGTTGGCGCCCAAGGCCTCTTCCCTGAAAGTTGGGGTGCACGGCGATCCAGTAAATATCGTAGCTCGATGATGTACAGGGGATCGGGCCGAAGCAGGTGTAACCGGCCAGTCGTCCATAGTAATCGGCCATAATGAAGTGATAGTCGCTGGAATCTCCTTTTAAAAGGCGTTCGGACACGAGTTCTTCAGCGATATCGATTTCGTCAGGATGAAAAAATCCGGTGATGTCAACCAGGCGCCGGACCCTTGATTTATCTGCTTCGGTGATTGTGTCCCGCAGTGTAATGCCATGCACTTGGTGGTTAGTCGTGTGGCGACTATCTGCCCATACCTGGCTGCCTTCGGCAAGTCCCCGTAAAAAGTAAAGCGCGTTTTTCCCCAGTGTCTGGGTTCGATAACCCCCTTCCTGAATCACGAGTGTAGGAAGGCCCATGAGACCGATCATCCGTCCGTTTAAAGCGAAGTCTTTTGCGACCAGAGTCCAGGTGCCGGTCGGGTCTCTTTTGGCTGTATCGAGTCCCAGACTTACCACCAGGAAATGGGGCTTGAATTCTTCGATCCGTTGAATGGCCCTGGAAAGGCTCTTTAGATATTTCGCACCATCTACCAGTTCGGGAAGAGGGATGTTGAGATTGAAGCCTTCTCCGTCGTCCTCACCGCGTTCCTCTTCGAATCCGCAGAAGTAGGGGTAAGCGAACTTCGGGTGTCCATGGATGGAGACGGTGAGCACATCACTTCTGTTATAAAAAATGTCCTGCCCGCCGTTTCCGTGGTGATAGTCGATATCGAGAACTGCCACCTTACCGTGAGCCCTGAGGTAATGGGCGGCAACGGCGCTGTTATTAAAATAGCAAAAACCACCGAAGCTCCGTCGTTCAGCGTGATGGCCCGGGGGACGGACAAGCGCATAGGCAATGCGTTTTCCCATCAGGATTTCTTCCGCAGCTGTCAGAGCGCAATCCACGGCCCTGCGGGCCGCCGGATATGCATTGGCATTGATGGGGGTAAACGTGTCGATACAGTAATATCCGGAAAGCACAGATGGTTCTTTCGGCGGCCGTGTTTTATTCCGGAGGGGAAAGATATACGGGTAGATAGATTCCCCGACCGGTACATCGGCGCACGCTCGTTTGAGGTAACGGACAAAATCGGCGTCGTGAACTGCAAGGATGTGCTTATCCGGAAACGGGCGAGGTTCAATCCGGGAGCAAACGCCGCTTGGCTCCAGCGCTTTAAGAATGCTTTTTACCCGGACAGGAGCCTCCACGTACCCGCGTTCCTGGACATGATGTATATCGTGCTTGTCATTGACGACGAGGGTGATTTGCTCCATGGGACGGCTTTCGATAGTGGATATCACCGCTTCGGGTTTGACATAGCGGAAATCACGCAGGCGTACCGGATCATCGGGAAAGCCCGTCACTACTTTTTCCACATAATCAGTTGGGCACAGGTCAGCATACTTCCTCTCCAGGATGGCGCGGACCACCTGTCGAAGAAAGGGGCGCCTGAGGCCCTGTCCCTTGCCTAGCCCGTCATAGACCAGATAGGGCATGCAGGTATCATCCGGCGAAATGGGCGATTCATAAGCGGTACCCACGAGGGGTCGGGCTCCGTATCGTTCGTAGAAACGCAGCCTTGCCCGATTCTGCTTCAATTCTGCTGAGTTCTGGCATTCTTCCCGGGTGTCGGGAAGGCATTCAAAGAAGAGACCTTTGACCTTGAGGGCCATGGCTTCTTTTCTGACCTGGTCATAAAGCGCCCCGCCGATTCCTGTCTCCAGACGGTTTGAGGAAGTGGCAATCCAGTCAAGATAGGCAAAGCGGATTATCGGTTCATGAAGAAGCAGGGCAAATCCGCGTACATCTCCCCGAATGCTTTCAGCTACGAAGAGGATGGCGCGTAATCTTTGTTTGAAGGGATTTTGAAGCTTTTCGCCGATAAGATTGATCTCTTCATCCGATGCGGCGGAAAATCGATCCCTGAGAATGTCCTGAACCTGGCCCATAGTGGCTTTGTTTACAGGCAGAATATCGTCATAAATGCGTCGAATGCGGAGCATGAGTAAATAGCCTTTCCTTGCGATTTTCTTTCTACCATAAATGATTTCCGGTGTCGTTTAGAATACGCCTTACTGCCTCGGTATATGAGATATTCGCCCGGCTCAGGGCCGCGACGAAACCGGCATCCGGTGAGAGGCAGGGGTTAGCGTTTATTTCAAGAACCCAGGGGGTGCCGGCAGTATCCACGCGAAAGTCGATCCGGCAGTAGCCACACATATCAAAGCATCTCCAGCAGCGAAGTGAAATCGAACAGAGGGAATCAACAAGCGGCCGGTCCGCCGGATCAAAATCGAATCGTCGGCGAGTATGTTCGTATTCATAGGACGAAGCATTCCACTTTGCGTTGTAATCAACAATCCGGGGCATGTCGTTGGTAAACCCCTCGAAGGTGATTTCGGCGGGCGGTAAAACCTCCGGCCCGTGAGGTCCGGCAAGCACCGACAGGTTAAACTCCCGGCCCTCGATGTAGCGTTCCGCATAGTAAGTTCTTCCAGGTTGCGGTGTCCTATCCGATATCAATGCTTCTATCTGATCAGTATCTGCGCCTCTTACAACGCTCCGTTCGTCAAGGCCGATGGAGGCATGCTCCCATACCGATTTGATGATCCAGTCGAATCGGGAAGTTTCTTCTTCCCGGGTATCTGGTGTCGTTTCGTTTCTCCCGAACGTCCAGGAGGGTGTTGGAATGCCGCATGAGGCCATCCACTTTTTTGCCAGCACCTTGTTTGAGGTGAGCAGCATGCTTTCGGCACGTGCCCCGGTATAAGCCATTCCCATGGCATCAAGGAGAAAGGGAAACAGATGGAGCAGTCGGTCTTTCCCCTCGATAGATTCCACCAGGTTGAACACCATGTCGGCAGCCGAATCGGTTAATGCTCGGCGAACGGCTTCTAAGTCGAGTGTACAGCCGATATGGACAGAAGTATGTCCCAACACGGCGAGCGCTTTTTCTACCACATCGGCCTGTACCAGGACATCTACTGCATCCGGGGCATCGGCGTCGGTGACGTGATCATGGATTATGGCAACATGCATGGCGACTCTTTTTTAATTCTGTCAGTGGCCGATGATAGAATCCGTTCGATCAGGCTTCGGTAAGAAATACCTGCGAGATGACAAATGATCGGCAGGTCAGAATGTTTCGGATGAATACCCGCCAAGGGGTTGACCTCCATGAACATGGGGCGGCCGTTCTTATCGCATCTAAGATCGATGCGGCCGGCATCCCGACACCCGAGGACCTGCCAGGCCGAGAGGGCTATGACCTCCACCTCTGCTACCACCGCCTCTTCTTCCGGTCGTACCAGCCGATAGGAGACCCGGGATTCGTATTCTTCCTTGTTGTTATAGGAATAGACTCCCTGTTCGGCCGAGATCAGGAGATTGACTTCGATAGTGCCGAGAATACTTGCGGTACAGCCGGTACCGATGATGCCGGTAGTAAACTCCCTGCCGGGAAGATACGGCTCGATGATGACTGCTTGTCGATATCTCTCCAGCATGCGACGGCATGCACCTTTCAGGGCCGCTTGTTCCCGGATGATACAGTCGGCGGCGATGCCCTTGCCCGTGCCTTCGGCTACAGGCTTGATGAAAAACGGTGGGGCGAAAGAGACCCGATTTGACTCATCAGGCGACTCGACGACCAGAAAATCAGAAGTAGGGATCCCTGCATCACGGATTACACGCTTGGTCATCCCCTTGTGAAGGGTCAGGCTCATGACCAGGGGATCGGAAAAGGTATAAGGAATCCGGTACATGTCGAGAAGCGCCGGCACCTGTGCTTCCCGGCCTATTCCATGCATGCCTTCCGCGATATTGAACACAAGATCCCATCGCTTTCCAGCGCTCAGCGCAGTGGTAAGCTGGCGGCCGTGACCAATTCGTTCGATCTTGTGACCGAGAGATTGCAACGTAGCTTCAATGGCCGCAATCGTTTCTTCCCGGTCGAATTCCGCAGTTTCTTCCTCGGAATATCCTTCGGCGAGATATGAGGAGCGAAGGTCATAGGTCAATCCGATTTTCATCGCCATTTTATTTTTTTGATCTCCTTATAGAGCATGCGGTGTCATACCACCAGGGCATGCAATATCCCCATGCTCGCTAAGGATTGCCGGTCATGGTAAAAAAACCCTGAATTTTTTTCAACTTTGTGTGAAAAATAGCGTTTTTTACATGAACTATCCCATTTATATCGTTAAAGTTTCCGGATATCTAAAAAGACGATCTTCATAGTTTCGCAGCACGAGAGCATCGTTTTCCCGGCACACCACATAATCAGGCACTAGGGGGATTTTCCCGCCGCCTTCCGGTGCATCCACAACATAAGTGGGAACACCGTAACCGGAGGTGAATCCACGAAGCCCGCGGATGATATCGAGACCTTTTTCCACGGGGGTCCTGAAATGCGCGGAGCCTGTGATCGGATCGCACTGATACAGGTAGTACGGACGAACCCTCATTTTAAGCAAATGATGTACCAGGCTTCGCATGGTCTCCACGTTGTCGTTGATCCCTTTGAGCAGGACCGTCTGAGATCCTAGTGGAATTCCTGCATTGGCCAGCATGGCGCATGCATGGTATGCTTCCGGGGTGCATTCGTCCGGGTGCGTGAAATGCAGACTCATCCAAAGGGGATGATAGCGCCTCAGCATGCGAATCAAACGGGGAGTGATTCGTTGGGGCAAAACAGCCGGTACTTTAGTTCCAATGCGGATAATTTCCACGTGCGGAATCTGCCGAAGACGCGACAGTATCCAGGAAAGCTTTTCTTCTCCAAGTGTCAGCGGATCGCCTCCGGACAGAAGGACATCACGTATGGCTGGTGTCTTGGCGATGTACTCAAATGCCTGTTCAAGACGGTTTCGGCCCGGGTAGATACCGCCGTGCCCCACCATTCGAGACCGGGTGCAGTATCGGCAGTAGGTGGAACAGAAGTCGGTCAGGAGAAGAAGAACCCGGTCCGGGTATCTGTGGACCAGACCCGGCATCGGACTCTGGGAGTCTTCTCCCAGGGGGTCGTCCGCTTCGCCTGGAGAGCAAAGCATTTCATCCACCACCGGAACAACGGTGCGTCGCAGGGGCTGCTCCGGGTTATTCGGAGAAATCAGACCCATATAATAAGGTGTGATGCCGAGAGGAAGCAAGGTCCCTGAGCGGTCGAATGCAAGACGCTCGTGATCCGAGAGGGAAATCATCGACTCGAGTTGAGAAAGCGTGCGAATCCGGTGACCGACCTGCCATTGCCAGTCGTTCCATTGCAGGGTGGAAACCCCCGAAAAATGCTTTTTACGAAAACTTCGAACTGCAGGGTTTAAAAATTTAACCCGTTGAGCGGAAATCCAGACAATGTGTCCGGCGGGTCGATGGTTGGTAGCTGGGAGGGTGGAGATAGGACAAAGCCCGGAGCCTGGAGGTTCATCATCCGCCTCTTCGATAGGCTGCGATGGAGGGATTTTCAACGTCTCAGTGTTGAATTCGGAAACCTGCATTTTTTCTCCTTTCAAAAAAAGTGGCATGACGCGGGTCGTTTATTTCCCCGCCCCAAAACACTATCATTAGCTAATCGCGAATATAGTTATTCCTACAAGAAAAGCAAGAAAAAAATAGAAGAAAAATGAAATATTTTAAAATATTTTAGCGATTTTTAATATTTTAAACAAAAACAACTTTTCGAAGGATAAAATTCCCGAAAAACTCATTAATCAAGTTGATGAAAAAATTCTATGACATTGCAGTCCCTCCTGTAATATTTTAAAATATTAGCTGATATATTTACTTTTTTGCGATCCCCGTTGTCTTGCAAAGGAAGT
The DNA here is from genome assembly GCA_041648505.1 of Syntrophales bacterium. Lineage (GTDB taxonomy): Bacteria > Desulfobacterota > Syntrophia > Syntrophales > CG2-30-49-12 > JBAZOY01. The sequence goes on from JBAZOY010000042.1 coordinate 15,446, forward strand.
TACCCGGAATTGTCAGAGAGATGCTGTTTTTTTCATTATTGCTGGTTTTTCCTTGCATTTAAGAATTAGTTGGTTAATTAATGTGCTTCTATTTATTCACATCCCATTAAAATCGATCATATTGTTATCCGATGTTAAATGTCAGGACTGATAAGAAAGAGCAGCTTTTTGCTGCTGCTGCATTTATGTTTGCGGAACAGGGAATTGTTGCCAATTTTTTTATACACGGGGTTGCAACTTTTCTATCGGCTCTTCAAGTAAGGGAGCCTGACCACTTGGGAGAAAACGATGCTTCAGTTAATTTTCAAATCAAAAGTTAAAATCTTCCGTTTCGCACTAACTTTGGCGGTTATCGTGATGGCCGGCTGTGCTGAACAGAAGCCGCCTGCTTACCAGGGTTATGTCGAGGGCGAGTTTATTTATGTATCATCGTCAGAGGCAGGACATCTTGATCGCCTGCTGGTTGCACGGGGGCAACAGGTACCTGCCAAAGCGCCATTGTTTGTACTGGAGTCGGAAAGTGAAGCGGCCGCACAGCGGCAGGCACAGCAGCAACTCAGTGCTGCCGAAGCTCAGCTAAAAGATATAAAGAAAGGCAAGCGCCGGAAGGAACTTGATGTTATCCGTGCACAGCTTGCACAAGCTGTCGCGCAAGACAGAAAATCCGTGGCCAAACGGGTACGTGATGAGCTTCAGTATCAGACTGGAGGCATTTCCAAGGCACAGATGGATGAAACATACGCCGAGGCGGAAGCAAATGCTGCGCGGGTACGCGAGCTAAAAAGTCAGTTAAATGTTGCAAACCTGCCCGCTCGCGAGGAACAGATCAAGGCTCAATCCGCCAATGTATCGGCAGCTCGCGCTGTTCTTGATCAGGCTACATGGAGGTTAAATCAGAAAGCTGTTACTGCATCCCGCCCGGGTCTTATATTTGATACATTTTACTGGGAAGGTGAGTGGATAAAGGCAGGCAGCCCGGTTATATGCATGCTTCCACCGGAGAACATAAAGGTACGTTTCTTCGTACCGGAAACGCTTGTCGGCAGCCTGTCCATAGGCCGGCCGGTTGTCCTTCACTGCGACGGATGCCCGTCCGATATTCCCGCAAAGGTGACCTATATCTCGACAGAATCCGAATACACGCCACCGGTTATATACAGCAATGAAACGCGATCCAAGCTGGTATTTATGATCGAGGCTCGACCTTCTGAAAGCAATGCTAAAACACCCGTTCTGCATCCCGGACAACCAATAGAGGTCAGGCTGAAATGAGTAATGAATATGCTATTGATGTCAGGGAACTTAACAAAAGTTTTGGTGAAAAGCTCGCGGTAAATAATGTCTCTATTCAGGTGAAACGTGGCGAAATCTTCGGGTTCCTGGGCCCTAACGGCAGCGGAAAAACAACAACTATCCGCCTGATGTGCGGACTGCTTACCCCGGACTCGGGCAGTGGAACCTGCCTGGGATACGATATTCTTCGTGATAAAGAACAGATCAAACGCAGTGTCGGATATATGACGCAGAGATTTTCTTACTGGGAGGATCTGACTATCCGTGAGAATCTGGATTTTGTTGCGCGTATGTATGGTATGTCCAATCACCGTCAAGCGGTAGAATCGGCACTGGAGGGACTTGGCCTAACTAAGAGAGCAGATCAAATAACCGGAGAGCTTTCAGGCGGCTGGAAGCAGCGACTGGCTCTGGCTGCCTGCATGCTGCATAACCCGGAATTGTTGCTGCTGGATGAACCGACGGCAGGAGTTGACCCGGCAGCGCGGCGCGATTTTTGGGAAGAACTCCATCAGTTGTCGGCCCGTGGTATTTCAGTACTGGTGAGCACACATTACATGGATGAAGCTGAACGCTGCCATAAACTGGCGTATATAGCTGAAGGAAGGTTACTCACCAGGGGAACCTCGTCAGAGATAATATTGGCCCAGGCATTGAGTACCTGGGTGATCTACGGGGAAAATCTCCTTGGTTTATCAGAAATACTGCATGGCAAGCCTGGTGTAGAACAGACTGTTCTTTTCGGTATCATGCTTCATGTGAGCGGGAAAGACGAAATAATGCTCGAACGCACGATGCTTGAAACAAAGGCAGAAACCGGATTGCGCGTTGAAAAAGTGGATACCACTCTCGAAGATGTTTTTATCTATATGATGGAAAAATCTTTAAATAATTCCGGAGGTCATGAGTGAGAGTAATTAACGGTTTTTCTATCTCACGCTTGTGGAGTATGATTCTCAAAGAATTTATACAACTCAAGCGTGATCGTCTTACATTCGCCATGATTATCGGTATTCCGATTATGCAATTGATCCTGTTCGGATTTGCCATCAACAATGACCCCAAGCATCTGCCCACGGCAATCATCAGTGCCGACCACAGTGAAATTACCCGCTCGGTAATTGCTTCAATGAAGGCATCCGAATATTTTAATATTATAGGAGAACTGCCGAACGAGGAAGCAGGCAGAGCGGCGATTGCACAGGGTAAAGTTCAGTTTGTTCTGAACATCCCTGCAGGGTTCACACGGCAGGTGCTGCGTGGCGAACGACCCGCTCTGCTGATCGAGGCGGATGCCACGGACCCGACGGCGATAGGGCTGGCGTTGGCTTCTCTTGGTCACCTGGCCCGGTCCGTGACCATTAAGGATTTGAATGGCCCTCTGGCATTTCTGTCGGCAGGTCAGGCGCCTTTCGAAGCCCGGATCCATCGTCTCTATAATCCCGAAGGCATTACCGAATATAACATCGTTCCGGGCCTTATGGGCGTGATCCTTACCATGACCATGGTATTGATGACCGGTCTTGCGATTACCAGGGAGCGCGAGCGGGGTACGATGGAAAACCTGCTTGCCATGCCGGTGAGACCCATAGAGGTTATGACCGGAAAGATAATCCCCAATGTTGCCATCGGTTTGATCCAGGCAACTATTATTCTCGTGGCGGCGCGTCTTATCTTCCGTGTTCCCTTTGCGGGAAACATGGTTACAATGTATCTGGTCGTGTTTTTGTTCGTGGCCGCCTGCCTGACAGTGGGAATAACAATATCCTCGCTGGCACAAAGCCAATTGCAGGCTATGCAGATGACCTTTTTCTTCTTTCTTCCGAATATACTCCTTTCCGGCTTCATGTTTCCATTTCGGGGTATGCCGGGTTGGGCACAATTCATTGGCAATCTGTTACCTTTGACATATTTCTGCCGATTGATCCGTGGTATTTTTCTCAAAGGTAATACCTTTCCTGATCTTTGGCCGGACATCTGGCCGTTGATCCTGTTTACCGTTATTGTTATGGCGATTGCTCTCAAGTTTTATCGCCGGACCCTTGATTGAGAAAGCGGCAATGATGAACTCATTAATGACAAGATTGGCCCGGATCATTCTTCTGATTATCGCTGCCGGATTGCCGGTCTCCTGTGCTGTCGGTCCGGACTTTCAACAACCACAATCACCTGTAACACAGACCTATATATCGGATACTCAGTCCTTGGAGACTGTGGGAGCAACAGGCCCCGGCGGCAATCCACAACGGTTCAATACCGGCATGGATATACCTGCGCAGTGGTGGTCTCTTTTCCACTCCGAATCACTGGATCGTCTTGTACGCCTGGCGCTGGACAAAAACCTTACACTGGTACAAGCTCAGGCACGGCTCACACAGGCACAGGAGAATCTTAATGCACAGACCGGGGCCACACAATATCCCAAGGTAGATGCCGGAGTATCAGCCATACGCCAAAAGATAAATACAGAAGCTATGGGATTTTCCAACGTCCCGAACCCGGATCCCTTCACCCTGTACAACGCCTCCGTCTCCGTTTCTTACAGACTTGACCTTTTTGGAGGAAACCGGCGTGCCCTTGAAGGGCTTGTGGCAAAGGTCGCTTATCAGGATTTCGAATTAAAGGCGGCAAGACAGACCGTTGCTGCCAATGTTGTAAACGCAGTTATCAAACAGGCCTCTCTGCGCGCGCAGATTTCCATTGTGAAAGACCTCACGGTGGTGCAGAGTCGGCAGTCAGCCATAACCGAAGAACGCTATAAGGCAGGGGGCGTATCAAAAGTGGATGTTTGTAACCAAAGTACATTGCTTGATCAGACACGGGCGATGCTTCCTCCTCTTCAAAAACAACTGGCGCAGGTCAACCATCAGCTCGCGGTTTATCTGGGCAGGGAGCCGGCGGAGGCAAAAGTCGATGAGTTCGACTTAAACAGTCTTCAGTTGCCTGAAGAACTGCCTTTCAGCCTGCCATCATCGCTGGTACGGCAGCGCCCAGATATCCTTGCAGCGGAAGCCGTATGGCATCAGGCATGTGCCAATGCAGGTGTAGCAACCGCCAATCTCTTGCCACAAATCATGCTTTCCGGAGACCTCGGATCGCAGAGGACGGATCTTGGAGACATCCTGAGCGGGGTCAATATCTGGAGCGTTGCCGGAAACCTTATGCAGCCCATTTTCCACGGCGGTGAATTAGAGGCGAAGAAAAGGTCAGCCGTTGCGGCTTATGACGAAGCAGCAGCTTTATATAAGGAGACCGTCCTGAAGGGGATGCAGGACGTGGCTGATATATTGTACGCTCTTGATACTGACGCCCGAGTACTTAAAGCGCGATCTGATGCCGCTGAGCATGTAAGAACCGGCTATACAATTGCGCAGCGGCGATATGAACTGGGTGGTATCAGCCATCTGGCTTTGCTTGATGTCCAGTGTCAACTCCTGCAAACCGGGATCGACAGGGTACAGGCCCAGACCAATCGCTATGCCGACACTGCCGCTCTGCTGCATGCCCTTGGTGGCGGATGGTGGAATCAGGAATCAGGAAACGGTCTTGTTGATTCAAAATCGTCTTCTGAGAAACCAGAAAAATGATGATAAATTTCACCTGAGTCATCACGCGCCAAGCTTTCAAAAGATAATCGTCAATTTTAGTCTGTAATAAGGTCATTTAATTGCCGGTGCAAGAGAGACATATAGCCGATGATTTTGAGAAATTGATCATCGGGG
>JBAZOY010000043.1:0-19090 GCA_041648505.1 Syntrophales bacterium
GGTTGCAGATAGGGTGTGAATGCTGAGGATCCGGTTGAGAATTTTATGAAGGGAGTCTTTCAGGGCGCTGTCGGGGACAGTGGATGCCAGGCGGGCCGAGATAAGGAGAGACATTACCTCGTCATCCTTCAGCCAGAGGCCGGGTAGCTGGTAGGTATCGTTTTCATAGCGATAGCCCCGGCGAGTCGGGACGTATTCCAGAGGGGCGTGAAGGCGGTCGCGCATAAAGGCGATGTCACGCTGTGCCGTCTTGGAAGCGACTTCAAAATGTGATGCCAGCATCGAAGCGTTTGGGAACCGTCCCTGCTTTGCCTGGTTATGAAACCATAAAAACCGCTCGTAGATGATCTTTGCAGACATGAGACCCCCTACCTTTATGCATTTCGGCAAGAGATATACCGAGATGACGCTTCGCCCCTGGACGTTTTAATCTCTCGGGATTTAATTTACCGAAGCTTAAATACGATGCAACCGGTTTTCTTGAGATACACCTCCGTTTACCGTGGAGAGGTTCGCTCTCCCTGCCGGCTCGGTATTGAATTACTATATACTTCATTATGAGTGCGATTGTATCTATTATGGGTGTATACCTCAATAGAAAACTTCACTTTTTTCTTCTGAAGATTATCCTCTGTTGTTTTTACGACCGCCTGGGGTGAACGTCTGAAACTTCGGGATTTCATTGACGGGCATGCCGAATCCTACTATATTCAGGTCACGATCTCACTCGTTGCCGGAGAATGTGCAACCGGTTCAGTGGAAGAAACGAAGTTATGTAAAGGGTTAACATTGGCTCATAAAAAATGTTACCCGGGGTTACTGTTATTTAAAAGGGAGTTGCATCTATGTTCAGATCGACAGCTAAATTGCTGGTTCTACCTCTTGCAATTCTGGTCATATTTTTTTCCGTAAATATCGTATGGGCTGAAGGTGAAGCCGACGAAGTCATTGCGCAAATCAATGCGGCACTGGCAAATACATTTGACGGAAAGACACTGAAGTCAAACTGGAAAATTGTATATAAGACCGCATGTGACGAATCCATGCAGACTCTGGAAATGTCAATCTACAGGCCTTGCTGAATGCGCTGTTCCGGTAGCAGCCCCCTCGCCTCGATGCCGGGGAGACACAACCACAGTACCGGCAGACAAGGCAACACGCTCTTATAAAGCAACGGCTGGGATTAAATCCTTTGTGACGTACCAAAACTCTTGATTGCCTTTACGGCGAATGCCGTAGATACAGGATATTCTTCCCGTTAAGAAGATCATATCTGTATTATCTGGCCGTCTTCGATGGTATGTATTCTTTTGTCTTTGATTAAGGCGATTTCGTCTTGAATGGCTTGTTGGTACTGGAGTTTCATGTGATAAAGATAGATATCAGTTTGAGGAGAGTCTAGCTTCTTTAATTCATGCTCCAGGCTAATGGGCGTTAAATGACCGGTCATATCCGCAATGTCTCTCATACTGTTTGGTAGAGATGTCTCAACGAATATGGCTTTCAAATTAGTGATTGTCTTTGCCCTCTCCCATAGCTCCTCTGTGGGACCTGTATCACCGATAAAAATGATAGACCCCTCTCCAGATTCAATTATGTATCCAACTGTTTCCACAGTATGACTAACCCTGATGGGAGTGATGTTCAGGTCAGCTACTTGAACTCTTTCCCCTGGTTTTAAGATCTTAAATTTTAAAACCGGATTTGCCGGATTGGGAATTACTGAAAAATCAGGCCAGATAATATCATTAAATAGATGTGTCTGAAGAGCATCAAGAATATACTGGGTACTGAGTATAACTAAAGGATTATCTTTCTTGAGATAACAGACGTTATCCGCCAGAAAGGCTATATCTCGAACATGATCAAGGTGGGAATGGGTGATGAGAATATAATCTATGTTAAGCTGTTCTTCCAATGTCAGCAAAGAGGTAACTGTACCGGCATCAAGAAGAACTTTTCCGTTCAGTAAAAAGGCTGTTACATTACGACCGGGAAGCTGTGATCCATAGCAACCCAATACTCTGACATTCATCTTTTTCTGCCCTTCCAACTGATATTTAGCTGTAAGGTCAGACAGCTAACCGGTCTTTAGGCAATAACAAAAATATCAAAGCCTATCCCTTGTTGTGAAGTATTATAGCGGGCTGAAGCCTCGGCTAAGAAATTATAAACACTTCATCTCCGGAACGGACACGAGCAGAGGTCTTAATGCCGATATGGTCGCCCGCCACTGCCTTTTCTACTTGCTTGTTGTTGATCTCCATAGAATCAATGATGCTTGTTAGATCTGTCGTATGACCTATAAATTTAACTGTGTCGCCTACCCTCAACTCACCGTCCGTTATTTTAACGGCCGCAACAGATGGTTTAGTAAAAAACTTCATGACTTCTCCAATTCTTGTCTCTGCCATGATGAACCCTCCTTCCCCATTTGTCGTACGTCTTACGGCTAATCTTTCATGGTCTCCTACGACTTACGATCTGGCTTCCCCTCCTTCGCCTCACCAATGAGTTCAATTAGTGATATGGGCGCATTATCACCAGCGCGGTTGCCAATTTTGATGGTTCTCGTGTACCCACCATTCCTGTCATGGTACCGAGCTGACAGATCTGCGAAAAGTTTTCCTACCACCTTTTGATCCCTCACATAAGACAGGGCCTGCCTTCTCGCATGAAGATCGCCTCTCTTGCCTAGAGTTATCATCTTTTCTGCAACTTTTTTTAACTCTTTAGCCTTTGTATCTGTTGTTTTAATCTTTTCATATTTTAAAAAGGAAGTGACCATGTTTCTTAACATGGCCTTTTTATGACTTGTTGTTCTTCCTAATTTACTTCCGGATTTTCCGTGGCGCATTGGACATCTTCCTCTCTAACAGGCGATTGATTTTCGCTTCCTTTCCCATCCCAGGGAGGGAAATCGAGCTTCATGTCGAAACCAAGCCCAGTCTCTGTAAGGACCTCTTTAATTTCATTTAGAGATTTCCTGCCGAAATTTCTTGTCTTGAGCATCTCTGCCTCTGATTTCTGAACAAGCTCTCCAATTGTAACAATACCTGCACTCTTTAGACAATTGGCTGATCTTACAGAAAGCTCCAAGTCCTCGACATGCCTTAAAAGCTTCTTATTTAGCTTCTCCTTTTCGTCAACCTTTTGTTCCTCTTCTTTTTCAACTTCCCCAAAGTTGATGAAGATATCCAACTGTTGCTTTAGTATCTTTGCTGCATAAATTACGGCATCCTCTGGCTGGATACTTCCATCTGTCCATACTTCCAGGATAAGCCTGTCATAATCCGCAACCTGACCCACCCTGGCATGTGTAACGGTATAATTGACCTTTTTAACCGGTGAGAATAAAGCATCAATGGCTATCGTACCCTCGGGCTGACCAACGTTTTCCTTTTGGGCAGGCACATATCCTTTTCCCATCTTAACAATCATTTCGGCCTTAAAGGCTGTTTCACCACCGGAAGCAGTTGCGATATAGTGCTCTGGATTCAGTATCTCCACGGTTCCATCAGTGATAATGTCCCCTGCTGTAACAGGGCCTTCCTTTGATGCATCAATATGAACAACACTTGATTCATTCTGATGTAGCTTAAGACGAACATCTTTTAGGTTCAGAATAATATCAGTTACATCTTCTTTGACACCGGCAATAGTAGAGAATTCATGAAGGACACCATCAATTTTTATAGATACAATAGCTGCTCCCGGTATAGATGACAGCAGCACTCTTCTGAGTGCATTGCCGAGGGTAATGCCAAGCCCTCTCTCTAAAGGCTGACAGGTAAACTCTCCATAAAAAGACGTATATGTACTCTCATCGATCTCAATTTTCTTCGGTCGTATTAGATTACCCCAGTTTTTTTGCATTGTTTAATGCCCTCATCAGAGAAGAAATTCCTTTTTATTTTCGACAGTATGGTTACTTAGAATAAAGTTCAACAACTAACTGTTCCTGAACTGGCATAGTCAGTTCTTCACGAGTGGGAAGCGTTTTTACAACCGCTTTAAAGTTATCTTTATCTAATTCCAACCATTGTGGTACCCCTCTGCGGGCAACTGTTTCCATAGCTTCACGAATACGCTCCACCTCCCGGCTCTTTACTTTTACGGTAATTTCATCGCCAGCATTGACAAGATAAGACGGGATATCAACAGACTTTTCATTTACTAGAAAATGCCTGTGCCTGATGAGTTGTCTTGCTTCACTCCTCGAAGTAGCAAATCCCATACGAAAAACCATGCTGTCGAATCTTCTCTCCAAAAACAGTAAAAGATTGGTACCGGTTATCCCTTTTTGCCTGTCGGCTTTTTCAAAGTATCCCCGGAACTGTTTTTCTAGAAGACCGTACATTCTTTTTAGCTTCTGTTTCTCCCTTAACTGAATGCCATAATCGGAGGCCTTTCTTCTTAACTGACCATGTTCACCAGGGGCATACCCACGTCTTTCAAAGGCACATTTATCACTGTAACATCTATCCCCCTTGAGAAACAGCTTTAGCCCCTCTCTTCGGCATAACCTGCATACTGATTCTCTGTATCTTGCCAAAATAACTCCCCTCTCTAAAATTACCTAATATAGTATAAATTTATAAATAAACTTTTAAACCCTTCTCCTCTTTGGGGGACGGCAACCGTTATGGGGAATCGGTGTAACATCCCTGATCAGGCTAATGCTAAGTCCTGCTATCTGAAGAGACCTTAATGCAGACTCCCTGCCTGCACCAGGCCCTTTCACATAGACCTGAAGCTTTTTCACGCCGTGTTCCCTGGCCTTTTTTGCAGCATCCTCGGCCGCTATCTGTGCTGCAAAGGGTGTGCTCTTTCTTGAACCTTTAAACCCTTGCACTCCAGCAGAAGACCACGCAAGCACATTGCCGTTGTTGTCTGTAATAGTAATAATTGTGTTGTTAAAGGTTGATTGGATATGAGCAATACCCTCCAATATATTCTTTTTTACCTTTTTCTTTGTTGTCTTCTTTGTTGCCACTTTTGCCATTGTGCTTCTCCCAAACTGGTACAGTAATGGTTACTTCTTTTTGCCGATAGTCGCCCGTCTCGGTCCTTTTCTTGTCCGGGCATTTGTATGGGTCCTCTGACCTCGTGCAGGAAGCCCCTTACGGTGTCTTAATCCACGATAGGCACCAATATCTATCAGCCGTTTCACAGACATGGATACCTCTCTCCTTAAATCTCCCTCAACCTTATATTCTTTATCAATAAGATTTCTAATCGAGGTTATTTCTGAATCAGCGAGATTATCTGTCTTCGTGTCAAAACTGACACCTGCCTTCTTAAGTATCTCTCTCGATTTAGTCCCACCTATACCATATATGGATGTCAAAGCAGCTTCCATCCTCTTGTTTCTCGGTAAATCCACCCCTGCAATTCTTGCCACCTGATTACCTCCTGATTATACCGTTTTATCCCTGACGCTGCTTATGCTTGGGATCCTCACAGATAACTCGCACTACCCCATGTCTTTTGATAATTTTGCATTTATCGCAAATCTTTTTTACGGAAGACCTTACTTTCAATCTTTATATCCTCCATCAGGAAACGATAAAAACTACCCTCTGGACCTGCTCACGGTTCTATTTTGACCTGTATACAATCCTTCCCCGTGTCAGGTCATAAGGGGACAGTTCAACAGTCACCTTATCGCCAGGCAGTATTTTAATAAAATGCATACGCATCTTCCCCGAAATATGGGCAAGAACACGATGTCCATTCTCTAATTCCACGCGAAACATAGCATTCGGTAAAGGTTCGATGACCCGACCTTCAACCTCTATGGGTTCTTCTTTTGCCATAAAACCTTACTCTCCATGTTTCATAAGTCAGGGCAGGCATTAAATTACCCCATTTTACTGAGGATAACCGGACCATTATCAGTAATAGCAACTGAGTGCTCAAAGTGAGCTGAAAGCTTGACGTCTTCTGTCACAACAGTCCAACCATCAGACAATATCCTGACTTTATAGGTGCCTTCATTGACCATTGGCTCTATTGCCAACACCATACCGGACTTTAATTCAACACCTCTCCCTCTAACCCCGTAATTCGGTATCTGAGGCTCCTCGTGGAGATTCCTTCCTATGCCATGGCCAACAAAATCCCTGACCACAGAAAAACCTGCGGTTTCAACACGCATCTGCACGGCAGCTGATATATCACCCAGACGATTTCCGGCTTTTGCCTCTTTTATACCATCATATAAACCCTGTTCCGTAATCTCCATAAGCCTCGCCGCTTTGGGAGAAACTTTACCGACCGGAACAGTTACCGCAGCATCTCCATAGTAACCTTTATAATAAACACCAAAGTCCAAGCTTATAATATCACCTTCCACCAAAACCCTCTCTGAGGGTAGACCATGAACAACTTCAAAATTAACCGATGTACACAGGGAAAATGGATAACCCCGATATCCTTTAAACGCCGGCACTGCTCCCTTCTTTCGGACCTGACTGAAAGCTACTGAGTCCAGATCTTTCGTGGTAATACCAGGCTTTACTTTTTCTCTTACTTCGTTCAATATCTCCGCTACAATTAGATTACTTCTTCTTATCTTTTCAACTTCCTCCGGAAGCTTTAAAATAACCATTGCTGCAACTTTTTCTTAAAGTATTTATCCGCGCCTCTTTGCAATACGTCCCTTCTTCATGAATCCCTCGTACTGTCTTGTCAATAAGTGGCTTTCTATTTGACCTGCCGTATCTAGGGCAACACCGACTACAATCAGCAGCGCTGTACCCCCAAAATAAAACGGCACATTGAAGTAACTCACCAGTATACTGGGTAGTACACAGACCGCAGAAACATAAATTGCGCCACTAAAGGTGAGTTTAGTCAAAACACCGTCTATATACTCTGCTGTCTTTTTACCTGGCCTTATACCTGGAATATAACCGCCATATTTCTTAATATTATCAGATACATCTGAAGGATTAAACGTGACGGCGGTATAAAAGTAACAGAAGAATACGATGAAGGCCACATAAAGTAGTTCATACCCCCATTTTCCAGGAATCAGAATATCTGCTACCACCTTCATCCATGGATGAGGAATAAAGTTTGCGATTGTCGCAGGGAACATAATAATTGAGGAAGCAAATATAGGTGGAATAACCCCTGCCATATTTACCTTCAAGGGTAAATGCGTTGTCTGACCGCCATACATCTTTCTTCCCACAATTCGTTTCGCATATTGTATCGGTATTTTTCTTTGACCACTCTCAACAAAAACAATAACTCCTACAACAGCAACCATCATGATTAACAACAGGACAATAATGAAAATTCCCATTTCACCCGTAGATAAAAGGCGGAAGGTATTGATGATCGCAACCGGACCCCCGCATACAATTCCGGCAAATATAATCAGGGATATACCATTGCCGATTCCTTTTTCTGTAATCTGCTCTCCAAGCCACATGATAAACGCCGTGCCGGCAGTAAGCGTAAGCACGGTCATCAATCGAAAGCTCCAGCCGGGATCAATTACAATGGACACACCGGTAGGACCGGCCATATTTTCGAGTCCGACGGCAATACCAAAACCCTGAATGATACTTAGAAGTACTGTCCCGTACCGTGTGTACTGAGTTATCTTTCTTCTTCCCGCGTCACCTTCCTTAGAAAGCTTTTCCAAGTGGGGAACAGCAACGGTCAGTAACTGGAGGATAATGGATGCACTGATATAGGGCATAATACCGAGAGCAAAGACAGATAGATTGGAAAGAGCTCCACCGGCAAACATATCAAACAAACCCAGGAGAGAACCTTTGGCTTGTTCAAAAAAGGCCGCTAATGCCGCCGTATCTATTCCCGGTGTGGGGACATGCGTACCTATTCTGTACACAAACAAAAGAAGAAGTGTGAAAAGTATCCTCTTCTGAAGTTCCGGTATTTTTGAGATATTTTTAAACCCTTCAAGCAAATCAGATAACCTCTATGATCTGGCCACCAGCGGCTTCAATTTTTACTCTCGCAGAACGACTGACCATGTCTACCTTCAGTGTCAGAGGGTAATCTATATCTCCTTTCCCCAGTACCTTAATGCCATCACCTTGTCTCTTTATCAACCCTTTGCTTATCAGAGTATCTTTATCTATGACGGAGCCCTCAGAAAATATCTTTAATTTTTCTATATTGAGTATAACAATATCCTTACGGAAGTGGTTACGGAATCCCCTCTTGGGTAATCTTCTGGTTAGAGGCATCTGCCCCCCCTCAAAACCGGGTCTTACACCTCCACCCGACCGGGCATTCTGTCCCTTTGCTCCCCTGCATGACGTCCCACCATGACCTGATCCGCCTCCACGACCGACTCTTTTTCTTTTCTTTCTTGATCCGTCTGGTGGTTTCAAATTACCGAGATTCATTAGTCGGTTACCTCCTCGAGATCTTCCACTGATAATAAGTGTATGACCTTTTTAACCATCCCGCGAATTTCAGGTGTATTATTCAGCACGACAGTCCTGTTCAATTTCCCCAGCCCCATTCCACGAAGGATCTGCCTTTGCTTTTCCGGCCTTCCGATATAACTTCTTATCTGTGTTATTTTTAGTTTCTTACTCACAAACCTACTTCTCCTTCGATATATTCCTTAAAGCTCAGTAATATCCTTTCCCCTTAGGGTGGAAATATCTGCTGGATCCCTCAACTGACAGAGCCCGTCCAAGGTTGCCTTGACCAGATTATGAGGGTTGTGCGAACCGAGGCATTTAGTCAATATATTATGCACTCCTGCCACCTCAAGTACTGCCCTAACAGCACCTCCTGCGATAAGGCCTGTTCCTTCGGAGGCGGGCTTCAGCAGTACCATACCGGCACCATAATGTCCGATAACTTCAAAGGGAATTGTCCTGTTTATGATAGCGACCTTGGTCATGTTTTTCTTGGCCTGCTCCATGCCTTTTCTGATTGCCTCCGGCACCTCATGAGCCTTACCCAAACCGGCTCCCACTAATCCACTACCGTCACCGACAACAACCACAGCACTGAACCTGAATCTTCTTCCACCTTTGACTACTTTGGCCGTCCTATTAATCGCTATAACCCTGTCGAGGAATTCCGATTCTCTTATGTTTTTTTTATCCAACGAGCTCTTCCTTCATCTAAAAATTATTGTCTATGGTCATTTAAAATTTGAGTCCAGACTCTCTGACAACATCAGCAAGGGCCTTAACCCGACCATGATAAAGATATCTTCCTCTATCAAAGACAACCTGTTCTACACCTATCATTTTTAATCGATTTGCCAATAACTTCCCTACTTCCTTAGACGCATCTATCTTTTTCAGACCATCAAGAGTGCCCCTTAATTCTTTGCTTAGTGTTGATGCCTCAGTGAGAGTTTTTCCGCGGTCATCGTCAATCGCCTGGACATATATATGTCCAGTGCTTCTGAACACCGAAAGACGAGGTCTTTTTTCGGTACCATGTATTTTCCCCCTCACCCTTAATTTACGTTTTACCCTGCTTTTTTCAACTTCTTTTGATGCCAATGTTCTCTACCTCAGCCACCATTGTTAATAATGGGATGATATTGATATACCGTTTACAAATACTTCCCCCATCTATTTAATCTTACGCCCCTACTGATTTGCCAACTTTTCGTCTAACCTGTTCACCCGCATACTTTATTCCTTTACCCTTATAGGGCTCCGGTTTCTTTATCGCTCTTATCTCAGCAGCAACTTTACCTACCAGTTGTTTTTCAATTCCCGAAACAAGAATATTCACCTGTTTTTCAACCTTAATGTCAATCCCCTCTGGAATCTGATATTCCACGGGATTGGAATATCCCACAGCCAATTTAACAATTCTATCATTTACCTCTGCCCGATATCCGACTCCTGATATCTCAAGTTTCTTTTCAAAACCTGTACTGACACCGGTCACCATATTCCCTATGAGTGTCCTTGCTAAGCCATGGTATGATCTTTCTATTCTGTTTTCAGACAGCCTTTTTACCGCAATGGTTTCATTTTCAAGAGTCACCTCAACATACTGCAGCAGCTTCATGGACAAGGTTCCCTTGGGACCACCAACCGTAATGATACCATGGTCTTGAGTGACTTTTACACCTGCAGGAACTTGTATAACTTTCCTCCCGACTCTCGACATAAAATGAATCTCCTTGAAGCTGATATAACTCTTACTAACACTACCACACGTAGCAGAGGACTTCACCGCCTACGTTTAATTGTCTGGCCTCTTTATCGGTCATTATACCCCTGGAAGTAGAGATAACGGCAACTCCATACCCATTCAATACTGTGGGAATTTTATCACTCTTCACATAAACTCTTCTTCCTGGTTTACTGATCCTTCGAATCTGTGTAATAACAGTTTGCTTCGTATCAGGATACTTAAGAAATACCCTTAATACCTGATATCCCTTGTTATCTTTTTCAACGTCATAGCCATTTATGTATCCTGACTCTTTCAAAACGCTGGCAATGCTCAGATTAAGCCGGGACAATAATACATCAACATCCTTATGATGAACTCTATTGGCATTTCTGATCCTGGTCAGCATATCTGCGATTGGGTCGGTCATTCCCATAAACTACTCCTTAAAATATTATCCTGATTACCAGCTCGATTTTATGACACCAGGAATTTCCCCCTTAAGGGAATAATTTCTCAGACATATCCTACACATCTCAAATTTTCTGTAAAATGCCCTCGGTCTCCCGCAAATGGGACAGCGGTTATATGCCCTGACAGAAAATTTCATTTTCCTTTTGGCCTTTGCCATTAAAGATTTTTTTGCCACACTTTTTCCTCTCGCTAACTTTTAAACGGCATACCCATGAGTCTTAGGAGTTTTCTACCCTCATCATCCGTTTTAGCTGTCGTAACAATGACAATATTCATCCCTCTTGCCTTATCGACCTTGTTAAAATCAACCTCCGGAAAAATGAGTTGTTCCTTCACTCCCATGGCGAAATTCCCTCTTCCATCAAGTGAATTTGGCGAAATTCCCCTGAAATCTCTGACCTTTGGAAGAGCTACATTTACAAGTCTGTCTAAAAACTCGTACATCATTTCCCTTCTTAAGGTAACGCAACATCCTATAGGCATCCCTTTACGAAGCTTAAACGTGGCAATTGACCGTTTTGCTTTCGTGATTACTGGTTTCTGACCAACAATCAGGGAAAGTTCTTGCGCAGCAGTATCAAGGATTTTTACGTTCTGAATCGCTTCACCAAGGCCCATATTGACAACGATCTTCTCCAGCCGAGGGACCTCCATCCGATTTTTATACTCAAATTCCTTAATTAATGCGGGAACAACTTCCTTTATGTAATACTCTTTTAATCTTGCCACCTTTGCCCGTCCTTACGCATCTAGTATCTCATGACATTTTTTACAGAAACGCACCTTGTTTCCGTCTTCTAATATCCTGTATCCTACTCTGACAGCAGCATCGCACTTGTTACATACAAGCATCACATTGGAAATTTGTATCGCCCCCTCTTTCTCAACGATACCACCCTTTCCCTTTGCAGTTGGTTTCTGATGCCGCTTGACGAAATTTAACTTCTCCACAATTAACCTGTCTTTATCACTGACGATTTTGATGACCTTGCCTGTTTTACCTTTTTCCTTACCGGCAATTACCTTCACCGTATCGCCTTTTTTTAATCGTCTTTCCCGCATCTCCTGTTCCCCGGTTCCAAATTCTCTCTTCTCCGTCCTCAGAGCTTACAACACCTCCGGTGCCAGAGAAATAATCTTCATAAATTGTTTTGCCCTAAGTTCACGAGCAACAGGTCCAAATATTCTTGTTCCTACAGGTTCCAATTGATTCGTAATCAAAACAGCAGAGTTGTCATCAAATTTCAGATATGAACCGTCTGGTCTCCTTACTTCTTTCGCCGTACGAACTACCACGGCCTTCATAACATCCCCTTTTTTGACCTTTGCGTTTGGAATGGATTCTTTGACGGATACGACGATGATATCACCCACACTGGCATACCTTCTTTTTGACCCACCTAGGACCTTAATACAGGCAACCTTCTTTGCCCCCGAATTATCAGCCACTTTTAATATGGTCTGCATCTGTATCATAAGAATAACCTATTATCAGTCATACTTTATTCGCTCACCATCAACCGTTGTCCATCTTCAATTCCTCATGAAGATGAATTTCGGCAAACGGCAGCCGATGAATTATTATACTGCCTTCTCCATAATTTTACTTAACCGCCACCGCTTATCTCTGCTCAGTGGTCTCGATTCGACAATGAGGACCTTATCTCCCGTATTACAAATATTTTCCTCGTCGTGGACCTTGTATCTGACATATTTTTTCACGTATTTATGAAAGACCGAGTGCTTGACCAGTCTTTCTGCGCGAACAACAATAGTCTTGTTCATTTTATCACTCACCACGACTCCTGCAATGTTTCTTTTCTGACCCCGATCACCCATGTCTACCGGTCCTCCCCTTTTTCCCTCAGAACAGTTTTTAGGCGGGCGATATCCTTTCTGGTAGAGCCTATTACAGAAGGGGTTTCTAATTGCCCGGAAGTATAGCGAATCCGGAGCTTGAAAAGCTCTTCCTTTAGATCTTTGCTTTTCTGCCTCATCTCGTCGATACTGAGTTCTCTAATTTCCTTAATTTTCACTATAGTTGTTCCTTCGGTCTAATATCTGAATCACTGGTTCCTTGAAATAAACTTAGTAGCTATCGGAAGTTTGTGCGATGCCAACCTCAATGCCTCTGTGGCTATCTCTTTTGTAACTCCTTCCATTTCATAGAGAACAACCCCAGGTTTTACGACAGCCACCCACTCTTCAGGCGATCCCTTTCCTTTTCCCATTCGAGTTTCAGCAGGCTTCTTTGTGACTGACTTATGGGGAAATATCCTGATCCATATCTTCCCTCCCCGTTTTACATGGCGTGTCATGGCAACACGCGCAGCCTCAATCTGCCTTGCTGTGATCCATCCACATTCAGCGGCTTGCAAACCATATTCCCCAAAAGCTATATTGCAACCTCTGGTGGCTTTACCACCCATACGGCCCTTCTGTAGCTTTCTGTATTTGACCCTCTTGGGCATAAGCATAATTCAGTAACCTTCCCTCATAAGTCATATGATGTATGAGCGACATTTGCTTTATCGTTTAGACTACCACCTTTTTTGTGGGTAAAACTTCCCCATGGAATATATGGACTTTTACACCAATAATACCGTAAGTGGTATGAGCTTCAGCAACACCATAATCGATATCTGCCCGCAGTGTATGAAGAGGAACCCTACCCTCTCGATACCACTCTGACCTCGACATCTCCGCCCCCCCAAGTCTTCCAGAGCACTTAACTCTAATACCTTGGACACCAAATTTGATCGCAGAGCTTACACATTTTTTCATCGCCCTTCTAAAGGCAACGCGTCTCTCCAACTGAAGGGCAACATTTTCAGCAACAAGTTGCGCATTTGTTTCAGGTTTCCGGACTTCGAGAATGTTTATAATAACCTCTCTGCCGGCAACTACCTCAAGTTCCTTTTTCATCTTTTCTATTTCTGAACCTTTTTTACCTATAATAATGCCGGGACGAGCTGCATAGACATTAACCTTAGCTTTGTCGGTAGCCCTCTCTATCTCTATCAGGGAAATACCCGCATGATAAAGTTTCTTTTTCAGGTAATTTCTGATCTTAATATCCTCATGAAGCAATGTAGAGTAATTCTTTTCCGCAAACCATAGTGAGTGCCACGTCTTGACACCACCCAACCTGAACCCAATCGGGTTAACCTTTTGCCCCAACCTTTCACCTCCTCGGTATTGCTACATTTTTGCGAGGCAGCTACTTCTCATCCAAGATAACTGTTATGTGACTTGCCCTCTTTTTTATCGAAGCCGCCCTTCCCTGCGCCCTCGCTCTCCACCGTTTCATAGAAGGACCCTGATCCACAAAGATTTTCTTCACATAGAGAATATTCTCATCTATGTTTGGATTCTCTCTGGCATTGGCTATGGCCGACTTTAAGACTTTACCGACCATGATGGCAGCACGTTTTTCTGTAAAGTTCAGTATCTTCCGAGCCTCTTCGACCCTTCTTCCCCTAATTAAATCTACCACCAATCTTGCCTTTTGTGGTGATGTTCGAACATATTTTGCAATCGCTTTTGTTTCCATATCTCTATAAACTCTAAATTATATTTATTTACGCAGTTTTGACTTTCGATCACCTGCGTGGCTATAAAACGTCCTTGTGGGGGAAAATTCACCGAGCTTATGCCCCACCATGTTCTCAGTAACAAAAACAGGAATGAATTTTCTCCCATTGTGTACGGCAAAGGTGTGACCTATCAGTTCAGGAGTAATTGTGGAACGACGGGACCATGTTTTTATAACATTTTTGCTTTCCGTGGAGTCGGCTTTCCTGACCTTCTCGAGAAGCTTTTCATTAATATACGCACCTTTTTTAATTGAACGCGCCACCTTATTAACCCCTTCTCTTTACTATATATTTGTCAGTGTTTCTATTTACCCTTGTTTTGTGACCCTTTGTCGGTACACCCCACGGAGTACATGGATGTCTTCCCCCGGATGATTTACCCTCTCCTCCACCCATAGGATGGTCTACAGGATTCATGGCAACACCCCGAACCTTGGGCCGTCTTCCCACCCATCTAGACCTGCCCGCCTTACCAATGCTAATGTTTTCATGCTCTATGTTTCCCACCTGCCCGATAGAGGCTTTACATTCAATGAAAAATTTCCTCACCTCTCCGGAAGGAAGCCTGACCTGGGCATAGCGTCCTTCTTTGGCCATAAGTTGTCCATAGACGCCTGCACTTCTGATCATCTGCCCACCTCGACCAGGCTTAAGTTCCAGATTATGAATAAGACAACCAAGAGGCATGTTTTTCAGAGGCATGGCATTGCCCGGCTTAATATCCGCTTTTTCACTGCTTACCACAGTATCTCCCACCTCCAACTTTGCAGGAGCTATAATATAACGTTTCTCCCCATCCAGATAATGCAACAGAGCAATCCTTGAGGTTCTATTAGGATCATACTCAACCGAAGCTACTCTGGCCGGCACATCTCTCTTCTCACGTTTGAAATCAATAAGTCTGTATTTTTTCTTGTGACCTCCGCCAATATGTCTACTTGTAATTCTTCCATAGCAATTTCGTCCCCCCGTTTTCTTGTGCGGACGCAGCAGACTTTTCTCGGGCGTTGTCGATGTAATTTCTTTAAAATCTGAACAGGTCTGAAATCTTCTGCCCGGTGATGTGGGTTTATATTTTTTTATCGCCATTTATCTCATTCCTTAAATTCTTACTACACTCCAGCAAAAATCTCGATACTACTACCGGGGGCCAGGGTAACAACCGCCTTTTTCCAGTCACGTTTCTTACCCAAAATTTTCCCCACCCTCTTTTTCTTACCCAGCACATTCATAACGCGAACATCCAGGACTTTAACATTAAAGAGTTTTTCTACTGCCTCGCAAATCTCAATCTTATTCGCACAACGATCAACTTCAAAAATATATTTATTACCCTCTTCTTTTGAGATGGTGCTCTTTTCAGTAATTATATATTTTTTTACAATATCATATATTTCCATTACGACAACAACGCCCCTTCAATTTTTTTGACAGCAGGCTCTAAAAAAACAACATGATCATGCTTCAATAGATCGTAAACATTAAGCCCCTCTGATCTTATCATACTAATGTCTTTGAGATTTCTTGATGATTTCTCAAGGTTTAGATATGACTTATCCAAAACGAACAAGGTTTTTCCAAGTCCAAACCGATCGATTACCTCTTTGAATTTTTTTGTCTTGATTTCATCCATCGGAAAATCCTTGAGGATCAACATTCGTTGCTCTTTGAGCTTCATGCTTAAGGTGGAAATCAGGGCTTTCTTTTTTACCTTTTGGGGTACTTTGTATGCGTAATCCCTTGGTTTTGGACCAAAGACAATCCCCCCCCCCCTCCAGAGAGGAGACCGTATTGTACCGGCCCTTGCTCTACCTGTTCCCTTTTGCCGCCACGGCTTCTTTCCCCCGCCCCTGACATCGCTTCTCCCCTTGGTCGAAGCGGTTCCCCTTCTGCGCAAAGCCATCTGCATTCTTACCACATCATAAATAATAGCTTCGTTTAACTCTGCACCAAAGACAGCATCACTCAGTTCTATCTCGGCTACCTTATTATTTTCAATATCGTATATTTTTACCACCGGCATCCTGGTAACTCCAAATTAAAAGCAAAAACTCTACAATTATTCCTCAAGTGTTATTTATTAACACCAGATTCCATCTTTATTGATCGTTTTATTAAAACAAAACTATTCCTGGTACCCGGGATTGCCCCCTTAACCAAAATCAGGTTCTTATCGGGTCTTACACTGCAAACTATCAAATTCTGAACGGTTTTCCTTACATTTCCCATGTGTCCCGGCAACTTCCTGCCCTTAAACACTCTGGATGGATAAGCACTTGCACCAATGGAACCGGGGGCTCGATGAAACATAGAGCCATGAGTTGCCCTGCCTCCGCTGAAACCGTGCCTCTTTATGACACCGGCAAAGCCTTTGCCTTTACTAGTTCCTACAACGTCTACATAGTCACCGGTCGCAAAAAAATCAGCTGTTAGTTCCTGACCCACCTCATAATCAGTTGTTGTATCCGTCCTGAATTCTCTGAGGAGCCGGAAAAAACCTTTATCTGCCTTTTTAAAGTGTCCCTGGAGAGGTTTGGTCACATGTTTCTGTTTTGCACGGCCGTAGCCCATCTGAACAGCATCATAACCGTCACTTTCTTTGGTTTTTTTCTGGATCACTACAGATGGCTCTACCTCGATAGCAGTTACAGGAATTGTAACACCACCTTCTGAAAATATCTGTGTCATACCCAGTTTTATACCGATAAGTCCTATCATATTAAGAATACCCGTTATAAAGGCCTGCCTTGACGCAGGACATCATGTTTTTCACACCTACGCTTTTATTTCCACATCAACACCGGCAGAGAGATCCAGTTTCATGAGCGCGTCCACCGTTGATTGTGTCGGTTCAATAATGTCGATCAACCTCTTATGTGTCCTGATTTCAAACTGTTCCCTCGACTTCTTGTCTACATGTGGTGATCTATTGACACAGAACTTATTTATCTCCGTCGGAAGAGGGATCGGACCGGCAACGCGGGCCCCGGTTCTCTTCGCTGTTTCCACAATCTCCTCCACAGACCGATCTAGCAGTTTATGATCATAAGCCTTAAGGCGAATCCTAATTTTCTGTTCCTTCATTATTTATATCCGATTCTCTTTTTTGCGGTTTATTCTACGATCTTACTTACAACACCGGCTCCTACCGTTCTACCACCTTCACGGATAGCGAATCTTAGCTGCTCCTCCATGGCGATAGGAGTGATAAGTTCCACCTCTACATTGACATTATCTCCAGGCATTACCATTTCCACGCCTTTAGGCAATGTGCAGACACCGGTAACGTCCGTTGTACGGAAGTAGAACTGAGGACGATAGCCATTAAAGAAAGGCGTATGCCTACCGCCTTCTTCTTTTGTCAAGACATAAACGGCTGCCTCAAATTTTGTGTGAGGAGTTATCGAGCCAGGCTTTGCTACAACCTGTCCTCTTTCTACATCTTCGCGCTTGGTTCCCCGTAAAAGCAGACCTACATCATCACCGGCCCTACCTTCATCAAGGATCTTACGGAACATTTCAACACCGGTACAAACCGTCTTAAAGGTTGGTCTGATACCAATAATTTCAACTTCCTCACCTATTTTTACGATACCCCGGTCTACCCTGCCTGTCACTACAGTTCCCCTGCCGGATATAGAAAATACGTCACCCACCGGCATAAGAAACGGCTTATCTAAGACACGAACAGGTTCTGGAATATAAGCATCCACGGCATCCATCAGCTCCGCTATTGACTTCGCATCAGGAGAATTGTTATCAGCCGCCTCTAAAGCCTTTAGAGCCGATCCTCTGATTACGGGAATCTCATCACCCGGGAATTCGTACTCCGTCAACAGCTCTCTCACTTCCAGCTCAACAAGATCCAGAAGTTCAGGGTCATCAACCAAGTCGACCTTATTTAAATAGACGACAATGTAAGGAACCTGCACCTGTTTTGCAAGGAGAATATGTTCTCTAGTTTGAGGCATAGGACCATCAGACGCAGCCACGACCAGAATTGTTCCATCCATGTGAGCTGCCCCTGAAATCATGTTCTTAATATAGTCCGCATGGCCCGGGCAATCAACATGGGCATAATGCCGTGCTTCTGTTTCATATTCGACATGCGAGATATTGATGGTAAGCCCTCTTTCTTTCTCTTCAGGCGCATTGTCAATAGAATCGTAGGGTCTGTATTCGGCAAAACCTTTTTTAGCCAAATAATTGGTAATAGCGGCAGTCAATGTTGTTTTTCCATGATCGACATGCCCGATGGTCCCGATATTTAGGTGCGGCTTTTTCCTCTCAAATTTTTTCTTCGCCATCTCCCTACCTCCTTAAATTTTAATGGCTCTTTCGTTCACTATTCTTTAACCTCCCTGCAGTGGAACACGTAATCCAGAAAATAAATGACAGCTGACAACTCAACTAAAACCTGTAATGGGCAAAAGCCTTATTAGCCTCCGCCATTTTGTGGACATTCTCTTTCTTTTTAATAGCACCACCCCTGTTATTAGCTGCATCGATCAGTTCCACAGCCAATTTCTCTTTCATGGTTTTCTCGGTGCGTTCCTTCGCATGGGCGATTAACCACCGAATTGCCAGAGCAATTCTCCTGGATGGCATAACTTCCGTTGGTACTTGATAGGTGGCACCACCTACCCGTCTTGATTTGACCTCTATGACAGGTTTGGCGTTATTTACAGCTCTTTCAAAAATTTCGATAGGTTGCTCTTTTGTCTTCTTTTCAATAATATTGAAAGTTCCGTACATGATAGACTCGGCAATGCTTTTCTTTCCTTCTTTTAAGAGATTATTGATAAACCTTGCGACAAGCCTATTATTGAACTTGGGATCCGGCAATATCTCTTTTCTGGCTATTACTCTTCTTC
>JBAZOY010000044.1:0-19048 GCA_041648505.1 Syntrophales bacterium
CTGTATCCCATACCATTTTACGTACACTTCTCATTTCAACACCTTTTTTGTGAATTAGCTGGCTTAATGGGAGTTGAACCCACTTCGCAATTCGTACTGTCGCTACTGTATAGCTAAAGTCACATTTGCAGTTCCATTTTCTATAAGCCAGTCATAAAATTAGTGCAGATGCGTTCAAGCATTGACTGCACTAACCGCTTCAGAAGGACATCTATGATGCGAGTGATTTAATACGCATTGTCTTGCAGACGCCTCTGTGCCGTTAATTTATGTAATTACTGAAATACTCTTTTCGTTCTAAATCAAAATCCACCCATTTAACAGCAAGATTTTCCATTGCTGTCCTATGGTTGTGATTTAGTTGACTTCGCAGAATCGAACTGCGATAAAACCATTAGTCAATAGTAAGATGGAAACGGTTAGATGTTGATTTTGTTAATTAATTTCTGTTAAGTTACTGTTTGACCAGCCTGGAATGCCTTTTTTGGCATCAAAGGTTTGGTCTGCTAATTTAATCACGTGCGCAAAGTACACACTTGGTCTCATTCCAAGCTGTAAGCATTGTGCTTCGATATGCTCCACCGCCCCAAGTGGTATTACTTGGTTTCCGTGACGGAATCCGATTTGTTTACCATACCACTTCTCTTTGTGGATGTCTCCACTTACTTTGCTTGATAAGCGAGGTGCGCCAGCAATATGCACTTCTTTGTTGTTATAACGGTATAATACACCGTCATATTCAACATACTTTGCATAGTTTCTTACAACATGTTCAATTGACATTTTACCAGAATTGTTGACCGCTATTATTTTAGCTGTCAATTCGGCATCTTTTGCTAACTTTGTTTCAAGCGGTAAATCACTCATAAACATCTCTGTTTTTTCGTTCATTAAGGCTGTTAGCTTAGTCAACTTAGTTTGCTCAATATCAGCATTTTCTGCATCAAGTTTTACCTTTAATACATCAAAGGTTGATACGATAAACTCTTGAACGTCAAGTTCTGCTACAATTATATCTACAGCAGTTAGTTCTGTTGTTTCAATTTGATTAGTTTCCATTTTAGATGTCCTTTTCCATAGCTTACGCTATATTTAAGTTAGAACACCTAACCGTTTCCATTTACTTACTTCTGTTATCTGCATTACTTCATAGTGATGTAGATGAGTAGTCTAATAGCTATGTATAGATGCTTATGCTTAACTATTATAGCTATATTAGCTATTTCTGCTAATACTGTTACCTATTTATACTATAACACAATCTACTTCAGATTACCTTAACTACACTACTAATATGCCGTAGTCTTAGTTACTTGGATAAATTGTACTATCTACACATAGTAAATAGATAGCAGTAAATATTAGCTATAAATAAACTTAGTAGGGGGGTAACTATATTAATGAAGTAAATAGTTTAAATATACCCTCTATACACTACCTATGATATTTTCATATACTTCAAACTACTTTACATCTACTATTAGTATATTACAACTACCATTTAATTTTTAAAATTTACTTTAATGTAACTACATATACTAATGTTACCCATAGTTACTATATTTACTTAATGTTAATATAGTAACTTATAGTAAATATAGTAACTTGCGATTGACAGCGCAAAGCTAACTATAAAAATAAGAATTTGCAAATATATGGTAATAATAGCTGATAGTAGTTGCTTTGTAATAGATGGTATTTGCTTTTAGTAAGCTATATGTATATATTAGTCTCTTTAATTAATAATTAGAAAGGTAAATGTGATGGAAGAGAGAGAAGAAGTTAGTAAACGTTATGCAGAGAAAGTAGCTGCAATTAAGGCATTAAAAGCAGTAGATAATCCTGTGAAAGTAGATGAGAGCATAAAATTAGACCCTTTCTACCAAGATAAAGTAATGGCAGAGATTACCCGGCTTACCGAACCACCTTATACCACAACTATTGAGAATGGGGTTGAAACTAAACACTATCCACCTAATTACTTTAATTCTGATTACTTAGCATTAAAATGGTTCTGTGAATCAATAGCATTTAATAAAGAGATATGCAATGAGTTACTATTTAATAAAAATGGTAATGAGTTTAGAGTATCGGTAACTAATGTTGGTTTAGCTACTTTAGCCCATTGGAGGTGTAAATGAGATTAGTTAATATTGCAGAAGAAAACATTAGAGCAGATAGGCATTATCATTCGTTGCCACAACCCATGACTGTTTACCATTCTACTGAAGAATTTTTAGTAGGTGAACATTTCCTCTCTAAAGAGGCATTCAGAGCATATCCAGATAACGTACTCATAGAGGATTATAATCAATTTACCGCATTAGTGCAGAAAATAGCCAAGATTGGTTATAATGAATATGATTTTACCCCATATAACTGCTGGTTCAAAACTAAAGATGAGTTTGTGCCAGAGAGTTATGATAATGAGAATAAGATTATCTATAAAAAGGATGAGAATGGTGACTTAATACCTACCGATGGTTGCTATGTTAGAGTATATTATACCATATATTCAATGAATCGGTTTGTATTGGTTGCTTCTTCCGGGCTAAATAACATATTCTTCACTAAATGGGACTTATCTGCTGCTATTCGTAGCCAATTTGCCAGTTCCAGTACCGCACCAAATGCTAAAAACAGAGAGAAAAGATATGAAGATTATAAAAATCGTACATTTGCTCGTCCTAAAGCAACAGCAAACCATATTAAGTTAGTCCATTCATTGTTTAACCCTTTAAGTGACCTATTTCTGGATTTACCACGAGCTATGAAGATAGCATTTCCCAAAATTAAAGCAAATGACCGTACATTATTATTACAAACTAAAGCATTTAGGAGTTCTATTATGGAATTAATCAAATCATTGCAACCAGATTTAAAAACAAAGTTAATCGCAGCTATGCCACCCGAAGCAATAGCTGGATGGATGAAAGAAATGATACAAACAGCGATAACTGGTGATAACTTTAAAGATAAGAAAGAAGCATTAGAGTTTATACTGGATAAAGCATATACAGATAACACCATCGTTAATCAAGGCTTACAAATACCATTACTACCTCGACCTAACCAACCATTCCAACTACCACCCGAACCATTGATGGTAGAGGATGGCTCTAAGTTAGAAGAAGTAGATATGGCTAAACTTAAAGATGAGTTAGACTACCCCGAAGGCGCAATTAATGATGAGATGTACGAAGAGTTCGACCCTAATAAAGTAACATTAGAATAATATTGGAAAACTCCACTCGCTTCCACAGAGACGATTCTTAAAATAGCCGATACCTTTATACCAATTCGGCTAATTGATTACTCTCCGTTGAGCTGTGGGATTCTGTGTTAAGATTTCAAAGGAATTTGACTTGCTTAGAATTAAATATAAAATAAAATACTATTATTGGAAAATAATGCATTTTGTTGGACTATGCCCTCGATGTTTTACGATGGTTAATTATACACAAAGCGGAAAAGCTGTTTGCCCAAATGGTTGTAAATATTAAATGAATTTAAAACCAATCCGCATCAACCCATATTCAAACGAACTCTTGGAATATCTTCCCAGATGGCAGAATAATAACAAGAAGTATCTTGGCATATATAACTTTGCCATAGATTTATTCCCAGATATTATAATGCCTAAGTACGGCATAGCCCCATGGGCATCTACTGCTTTGCGTACAGTGCTATATTACGAAGATGGCATGACTAAAGAAGATAGGTGTCACGTCATAGCTACATATAGAGGTGGAAGCAAAACTTCGTGGTTTACATTCATACTCCCTTTATACAACATCCTGGTTGGTCAATATGGTATCTATTGGGAAGATTCATTATTACCAGCAGCAGAGTTCCAAGTAGTTAAATCTAAAACTGGTAAAGAAGCACGTAAACGATTATATAACATATCTAATGCATTAAACAAACCAATAGTAAAACAAATATCTGGTGAATTAAAACCTTCATTCAAAGCAGTTAAAGATAGAGAAGGTAAAGATACTGGTGATTTAGTGATACTTACTAATGGTTACATACTTGAAGGTAGTGGTATTGAACAACCTACTCGTGGTTCTAACATATTAGGCAAACGTATAGATTTCATTAACTTTGATGACCCAGAGAATAGGGAGAATACCCAAACGATGGAACGCAGAGAAACTAATCGTAAAGAAGTAATGGAAGAATCTTTCGGTGCTGTTGAAGATGATGGGATGATACTTTACATTGGTAATAAAATACATCAAGATGATACATTAGGCAAACTAATGAATCCATCTAACAAGGCTTGGAAGAAACAGTTTTATACATATACGGTTAAACGTATCAATGGTCGCAGATATAACGGTATAGGTGATATGGATAATGAAGAACCAGAATGGACTATGCGTTATACTATTGAGAACTGCAAGAAACGTATGGAATGGTTCATATCCCAACCAGATTTAGGTGGTGCTAAAGGTTTCTTCAAAGAGTATTATAACCGCATTAAATCAGACCAAGACTATAAGATTAGCACACATGAATGCGAAGTAGTTAGTTCTAATGGGCATAACTGGTTAATAACCACCGACTTAGAGGGTAAAAAAGCATATGAGAACTGCTATATAGTTATTGGTAACGACCCAGCTATATCAGAAGCTAAAACATCATCTGATGCAGTTATAGTTGCTAATGCATTTACTTCAAGTGGTAAACGTAAGTTACTGCAGATTTCTAAAGGGAAATATGATTTACACGATAGATATATTGATGAATCTAAAGCACCATTAACACTTGCTCTAAACGTAGAAGAAATGAGTAATGTTAAACGTAAAGGCTCTGTCGAAGAAGTTGTGCGTATGATACTCAAATATAAAGCAGATGGTGCAGTTATTGAAGTAGCTGGGCAGCAGAGAGCATTCTTTAATGAGATTAAATTGTTATTAACTAAGTTAAACATATTTATACCAGTAATGCCGTATGCGCCATCTATTAACAAAGTAACTAAATTAAAGGGTGAACTGCTAATATACTGGGAAGCTGGTTTATATTATATTCGTAAAGAGATGACCGAGTTAAAAAACGAAGTAGATACATTCCCAGATAGTAAGTTAGATACTTTAGATGCTATCCATTTAACCGAACAGATTAGAATGAAACCAAATAAGGTAGAGTTCGATGAAACATTATATAATGATAAAATGGTTATAGGTAAAACTAATGATAGTTATACCCCGCCCAAAGACTGCGAAGCATGGATTGTGCTATGAGCATACGAACATCACAATCGCTAAAGCAATTAACATACCATACAACATACTCCAATAGGAAGGTTCATTATTTATTCTGCTTAATCCCTTATATGCTATTATGGGCGTTAATAATATATCTTCTGGACTAAGTGGTTTTCTGAAATCTTTATAACTATCTTTGAATATCGGGGTTGCATATAACTCTTTTATTTTATCATTCATTTTATTATCCTTTCATTAACTGTTTAAGTTTAGATGGAGAAGATTTTTCTTAATCGTTCTGCCTCTATATCATCATCTGTAGGATTAATTTTATTTTCTTTTATATCCTTTCCTTTCATTGTATTACCATCGTAATACTCGGGTATTACTTCCGTAATACTATCGTTATACGGTCGTAATACGGTCGTATCACTTGTTGCGATTTCCTTTAATTTTCGGGCTTTATTCCATCGAGCATTAACACTACTACGTGCCTTTTCAGATACTTCCAGATACTTTTGCATTCTCGCTATTAAAGATAGGGAGTAAAATTTATCATTTTTATCAATAGAAAATAGTTCAAATGATTTAACCACTGCAGTTAATTTTTCCACAGAGCAGCTATAATCTTCTGCTAACAAATCTAAATCCTTAATCGGGTAACTGAAATCTTCTTCAGTGCATAAAGTTTCTATTAACATCCAATATATTCCGTAACCTTCTGCTCCCAATGCTTTCCTTAACCTAAGCACCTTCCGGTCACGTTTAGCATTAAAGTCGTGAGGAAAATAGTTGTTAGAGAGTTTTGCCATTATTTTCTGTTTCCATTTTTGCTTTTTCATCATCAATAGCTTTACTTAGGAATTTATTAGCAAGTCTTTCTATGTTCCATCCATTTCCTTTATGTACAGCCATAATTTTAATTTCATCTTTTAATTCTTTAGCCACATAAATAGGTGTTTTGTTGAATGGGTTTTTAATTATCATTTTAAATCTCCTTTTAATTTTTTATAAATTACAAAACAAATATAAAGACTTATTATAAATAATCCAAACTAATGGTATTTGACTATTTGCTTCTTAGTGGTTATATTTGAGTTATGTCAGAAAATGATTATCAAAACGCAAACCATAATGATACCCAACCATCTGTAGATTGGTCTGAGGAAGTAGCTCGCACAAATTTTAAGTTGTATAAAGAGAACTACTCAGCTGGTGCGCAGTGGCGCAGAGATGCTAAAATTTATCAGAACTTTAGATATGGTCAACACTTCTCCAGAGCAGAAGAAGCTGAAATATTAAAGTTCCGCCAAGCACCATTAGCTATATCTGCTGTTACTGCTATTTGTGATACCGCAGAAGCGTTGATGACATCTGCTAAACCTACTATTAAAGTAGCACCTATTGGCAACCCATATCAGAGTGATGAAGAAAATGAACCATATAGGCGAGTAGCGGGTATTTATAATTACTTACTGCAGAAGTCTTGGTATGACAGTTTGGGTGGTTTGCAATATGACCGAGTAGTGACCGACAGTTCAAACGTAGGGCATGGTTTGTTCTATATAGTTCCACGAAATGAATATGGTGAATTTACTGTTGACATTAAACACTTGAGTTGGGAATATTACTTCCCCCATTGTCAAACCAAAGACCCATTTTACCGAGATGCTGATAATAACATTATAGCAATGAATATCAGCTATAAATCAGCTTATAGGTTAGCTAAAACTATTGATGATACTTTAGATTATGACCGCTTTGAGAAAGAGTTTCTGAAAGGTAGTTTTGGTACTGCCATTATACAGGCAACTAATTCTACCAGATTACGTGAGACAACATTATTTACCCAAAGGTTTGTGCTTGAAGAAAAAACAGCTTACATCGTTACTTTCAAAGGAAGCCCTTCGTTCAAGGTGTACTCCGAGTTATCACCCGAAATACAGTCTTACATTAAATCAGATGATGCTACATACCGCACATCGAGCAGATTCTACTTGCACGAATATACCGCCATTGGCAATTATGGATTTAAAAAAGTACACGAAATTACGCAACACAATATAATACCAGTGGTCTATGACCATAGGAACAATCCTTATCCATCTGGCAGAGTGTCTTATCTATACCCATTACAACGTGCATTTAATAAAATGATTATGGTTGCTATACTTAATGGTAGTTTAATGAACTCTATCAGAGTATTAGCAGAAGAAAATAGTATTATTAATCAAGATGAATGGAACAGAAACTTTGCTATTCCAGGTGCTACATTACGTTATAAACTACCTATTCCAGGCATATCTACACCACCAATAGTAATCAAAGCCGAACCTTTGTCACAAGCATGGTTAGTATTCCCGCAGTTCCTTATCCAACAGATGGAATATATTAGCGGTATATTTGGTATAATGATGGGTAACTCTGAAGGTGCGCCTAATGTATTTAGTACTGTAGCTTCATTACAATCTGCTGGTGGTCAAAAGATTAAACGTAGAATGGCGCAAGTAGATGCATCGTTAAGTGTAGTAGGTGAAGTTGCAGCAGAATATTATAAGAACTATTCTCCATTAAATGGTTTCTCTACATCAATTAATGAGATTGGTGAAATGCAAGCACCGATGATGTATAACAAAATTAAACGTGTAAAGGGTTCAGAAGTAGCTATTGAATTAGACCCATTAACAGATTTATCATTAGGTTTTAAACAAGTTCGATTTACCAGTGCTACATCTAATGGTTATGAAAGCGGTACTGAGGCAGCATTGCTTACTACATTGGCAACGCAATTAAGTGTGCCACAGTTAGTCCCCTTAATATTGAAAAGATTGAATATGCCAGATGTAGATAAGGTTATGAAGTCTATGGATACTGCACAACAGCAAGCTGGTCAAATAGAGCAGATGCAGAAGATGCTAAAAGAATACGAACAGAAAACTAATGTAATGGCTGGGCAAATTGACCAGAAAGGTTATGAACTGTCTAAAGCACAGTTTGACAGTAAGTTTACTAAAGTAGTTGAGAAAGCTAAAAATGACCCTAACTTTTTAAATCAGATTGTTTCACAAATAGAAGAAGGAAATAATGGAAACGGAAAACAAGGTTAATACTGCTGAGGAAGTGGTAATACCAGAAACGTCAGTAGTCGTCGAAGAGAAACCAGTGGTTGTTGAGAAACAACGTGGTGCGATGGGTGATATGATTAATCGCTATAAAGATAGCGAAATCAACACAATGGTTACAAAAGAAGAACTGATTAATGAGAAACCTGAGTTCGATTATTCATTCTTCAAAGATTTAGGCGATGATGATTATAAAAAGTATGAGAACTTAAAAGCAACAGATGAAGCTTTGTATCACGACATACTTTCTACTCGTAACGATATGAAAAAGAATCAGCGATTAGTTTCAGCAAGAGAGGTTGAACTCGGCAAAGCAAAAGAAACATCTGTGCCGAAAGAGACTATTGAGAAACACAACGAGTTTTTTAGTGGTCTAAAGAAAGATTTTTTTGGCACTTATAAACAATATCAATCTGAACTTGGGTTGCCAGATTTAGAATATGTAAGCAGACAAATTGAGACTGGTGGGGATACCCAGTCTCGATTACAGCAATGGCAAGCTAATGATTTAACACAAGCTATTGAAAAGAAATTTAAATTAGATGAAGGTGACTTTGTCTATGACCCAGCAGATGCGTATAAGTCTAATACGCCGTCTTATGAATATCGTATAATGACTGAAAAGAAAGAGAAAGCATTCCAATCAGAATATGAAAACGAAGAAGCTGGTAAACGTAATGCATTTGAAAAGATAACACAAGAACGTGAGAAAGACTTACAGTTCTTAAAAGAAACCTACTTCAAAGAATCCGATGAGGAATTTGTAGCCTTTTTAGGCGAAATGGATAGTATGGCAATGAAGATGAAAGAAGGTAACTTCTCTTCTGATGCTAATCCATTTGCTCTTAGAAACTTATTTCGTGGTGTGCATTTTGATAAGTTAATTGCGAAAAGCAATACAGAACTTGCTAATAAGATACATCAAGAATATAATGCTAAGGGTATGTTTTTACCATCTAACGGTAAAGATAAGTTTATTGACAGCACTAAGGTGCAAGGCGCAGCGACTATAACAAATGATAACGGCAAGCCCATGTTTGGTGGAATGTCAAGGTCAATGCGTAAGTACAGAAATTAATTAATGAAAGGATTTTATTATGGCAGGTTCAGATTATAGTACTACAGTTGGTGCTACCACTGGAGTATATCGTGGCTTTTATGATACGCCAAACATACAAGACAGACTTCGCCTGTATGCTCAGCAGGAAGAAGTGTTCAAATTACTTGCATTAAGACAAGTAAACCCATTATCAATTTTAACAATCATCTCTGAGAAGTTTGGTACAGTCGGCGCAGCAATGCTATCTGACTGGCGTTTCCGTTATCAAGAGTTTGATGAGTTACCTTATCAGTTCTTACTTGCGGCAGCTTCTGTCCGTCCAGTGTCTGGTTCGTTAATTGACTATGTTAAACTGGAAAATAATCACGCCGCTGGTTTAAACATTAACCATCGGTTGCTTTCAAAAGGTACTTGGGTTGCAGCTACTGTTACAGCGTCTACACAAGTGTCCGCTTCTTTTGCTACTTCAACTCCGTTAAATGAAACACTTAGAATCCTTTCTATTGGTTCGGCTGACAGTGAGTTTGAAGGTAATGCCGCCGCTTCCGGTTATACCTGGCTTAAGATTAAGAGATGCCACCCAGCTACTGCAATTACTGGTCAAATGATCGCCATTCCAACAGCTACCACATTAACATTGGTAAACTCAGTAGCTAAAACTAATCAACGACCAAATGCGCCAATAAGTGCTAATGGTAGTTACTTAGAAAATGTTATTCAGATTACTCGTGAATCTTATGGTATTGGTGAGCATTTAAATAAAGGTGGTGGGATTAAAACTTTGCTACTTGAAGACGGTGCTTCCCAGCTTGACTTAAACTATCAGTTGACTGAACTCAGATTGATGAAAACAATCGAAAGAGCAATCTTAACTGGTCGTAGAATGGCTATTGAATCAGGTAACGAGTCAGAATATGAATCTGGCGGTATCTTAGAGTTTATCCCTTCTGCTAACTATATTAATGCTGGTGGCGTTCTTAATGTAGCAAGAGTAAATACTGTCGTTTCTACTGCTCTTGATACTTCTGGTGTCAGAGAATTGTTTATGTTTGGTGGTTCTACCTTCACTAAAAACCTTGCTGCAGCTTATGAGAATAAACGTGGCTTTGGTGAAAACACTAAACTTTCGGTTGATTATGGTATGAAAGTAAACACAGTCGAAGGTACTGGTCGTGATGGCGTTATCAACTATGTTAATGCTCCTATTCTTTCTGAAATTGGTTTAGATAATGAAGCGTTAATACTCAATCTTACCGAGTATAATTATGGTGAAAAGAGTAAGTATGGTTGCTTCCAAATTGCTGAAAAAGTTCCTATTGCTGATTATCCAGATGGCGTAGATTCTTATGAATCTAATGCAGGTTTTATGGGTAAATGGCGAGAACTATATTCTGCTTGGGGCTTAATCCGCAGATTAGCTAATACTCATTTCAGAGTGTATGGTGCTCAATAAGTGTAAATTAATGGGGCAGATAATGTGTCTGCCCTTTTCTTAAACAAATTTATGAAAGGTTAAATAAAATGGCTTCAAATCTTAAATATAATGTCTACCCACTTGCTCCAGAAGCATCAACAAATGACTTGATAAGACCAGGCAGTTTGTTTCTTGAACGTCACAAAATTACTTGGACGCCTAACGCTACTACCGCAGTTACTGTTGATTTGACTTCAGTGTTCGGCAAAGGCAAATGTGATGCAAGTGATTTGATTGGTGTAATTTGTCTAACGTCTCGTGGTACTGCAGTTTTGCTTGGTGCATCTGTTGCACAACATAGTTCTACTGCGGGTGCAATTACTGTATCATTAAATGCAAGTACAACTTATTCAACAGCAACTACAATGGATATTCTTGTGGTGGGTCTTGCACAGTCTGAAACTTCTATCACATTAGGTTAATAGAAAGGAGTAAATAATGAGTACAACCACAGTCCCCGAATTGTTGAGTGGTTCAACTGCTCTCTTGGTTGATTGCAGAAATGCAGTGTTTCCTTTCGTTAAGGATACGTTTGTGTTTGCACGAAGATATCTTGGTGCTGGCGTTGATTATGCAACGGCAGATACGGCGGTATTGCTTGATTTAGATGGAGTAACAGAAGTATTAACTTGCCAGATTACGCATGATGCGAGTGGCACATTCACTTATGTTGCACCCACCACTATTGCTTATACCACTACCGCTGGTGCTAAAAAGACTGTTATCACAATACCGAATACAAGTGCAACTGCTTTGCATGTGTTCATAGTCGCAAAGGTGTAATATGCCAGTCACAACTATAACTGAAAGTTACGCAGGTTCGCCAGCATTATATGTTGACTGTAGGAACAAAGCATATCCATTTGTAAAAGATGGGTATTGGTTTTGTCATAGATATGTTGGTGGCACAGATTATGATAACACGGCATCGTCTGTTAATATTGTGTTGGATGGTGTAGTAGAAATTACGACTATCCACGCACAAGAAGAAAGGGCAGCATCAACCGTTGCTGTTGTGCCTACTTCTATTACATATTCAACCGATGTTGGTGCAGTAAAAACGACAATCGTGTTTGCAGTTAATGCTGCAGATTCGGTATATCTATATGTGAATATCATAGCAAAGGCATAGCAATGACGCTACTGCAATTCATCTTAAAGCTAAGGCGTAGGTTGCAAGACCTACGTTCTTTAGCTGGTGCTACCATCGAAGATTTGAATGCCGATGGTATGCGCTGGGCTACGCAAGAACTGGTGGATGTGACTAATGATTCATTAATTGAATTAACAAGGTTAGTCAGAACGTATTCAAGTTTACCAATACTAAAACAAATAACAGATATGCATACTATCGCTAAAGGTACTTTGGTAATAACAAGTGGTATGTCTGCGGCATTAGATGTTACTGTGCTCACTGTATCAGAATTAACAGATGCATCTAATATAAGTTATGGTTATATTAAACCAACTGTTTATTATGATTATTTAGGTGACCCCGCATCGCCAAGAGTAGGTGAAAAGTTTTTTACAATGTTAAGAGAAACCGATGGGAGTAGAAAGATTTATATAATGCCTTCTGCAAGTTTTACCGCCAATACAACTTATGTATATGCTAAGTCTAATTATTTAAAGGCAGATGCCGCATTGGCTCTTGGTTTTAATGGATTAGAGGATTTATTGTTAGACATAGCAGAGAGAGAATGTAGAGACAGGGAGCATAACTGGAATAGAAGTCAAATTTTAGATAACCGTATAGCCATTAAGTTAGGCATACAAATAAAATAAGGAGTAAATAATGCCACGTTATCCATCGAAAACAATTTTGATACAAGATGTTCTTGGGGAAGCAAGGGAATTGGTCGCAGTTGAAGAAGCAAGGCTTCAGTTAAAATCTGTTGGTAGAATGTTTTATAATTTTGCAATAGCAGAATTACATAATGTAATTGGTTATATAGATGAGGAAAGTTTGCTAACCGATACTGCGGTAGATGTTCCTGCTATTGCAACAAAATATTACAGTAAAGATTTAGCAGCATCTGCTTATTTTGATAATTATGATAAAATAAAAGCAATTTATGCTACTAATGGTTTAGATATGGTGCAAGGCTTTCCGGTTACTGTCACAGAGTTTTTATCTCATAGAGCCAATGGTTCGGCTAAATATCCTTATGGGGACGGATTGGTATATACGGAAATTGGTACAAGTGTCCATGCTGTGTTCGGCACAGATGTAATTTTAAATACACCTACTTTGAGAATAGTCTATAAAAGACAACCCCAGTTTGTTACCAATGCGCAATATCTTACTGGGTATGTTGATATCCCAGATAAATATTATCCACTGCTTGTATCACGTATAGCGTCTCTGGCGGAGATGAGAAATGGGGTGACAGAGAAAGCACTTGTATTGGTTAAGCAAAGTTATGAACAATTATTAGCTGCTGCTGACCCGGTAATTAAGGCTAAGTTAATGGATTCATTAACATATAGACCAACAACTCTTGGGAGCAATATAGACGTAAAATGACATATCAAGGAATAATCAATAGAGTAGTTAATGATACTGGCGTTGACAATAACAATATAACGGTTAAAGATGTTGCTAAATTTAAGTTAGACTTATTTGATGTTACTACACAATTACTCAGAATAGGTGAAGCATTAAAAGCCGCAACAACTTATAGCATTAGTGAAACTGCATTAGTTGGTGGGTTTGGCGAGCTTGGATTTGGTGAATCTGGGTTTGGTGCAGAGCCAGCAATCCAAGAAGTTAATATGGAAACCAGTTTCTATGCCCCCCAAGAAGTAATTTTTAAGAACTCTGATGGCGTTAGAGTATATGCACAAGAAATGCAATACGAAGAATATCTTAGATGGAATCCCAATATAACTGAGGTTACTACATCGTTTAATGATATAGTCACCGATGCTACACCACAAGAACTGTTTTACACAGAAGAAAATAATAAATTTGATGGTGGTATTGGTTATTGTTTTACCGATACTAATCCACAAAAGTTAATATGGAAACCCGCATTTACTGGCACGGTTGAAATATATTATAGTAAGATTAATCCAGAAACTGCATTATCATTATCATCTTCTCCCGACATACACTTTGCGTTTCACGAAGCAATAGTACATGGGGTAACTATGAAATGGTTGTTTAGGCTATTGCCATTTGCTAAAACAGAAGTGCAGTTATTAGCTTATCGTGATATGGTCGCTTATCATAAAGATGAATATAAAAAGATGGTAGCTGACTTTACCGGTTGGGTTAATAGATTGGCTGAGACGCCAGTGATACAAGGGTTTGGTTTTCTGCAAGACCCAAGTATGTTCATATCAAGAGGGTTTTAATGCCAGGCAACTTTCCATTAGTTGAACTAAGAAATTTCGACAGTTGGATTCCAACTACCGATATAGATGGCATAGATGCACAACCTAACGTGCTTGCTGATGTTTCTTCAATGGACTTTGAGAATGGATATATTCAGAATACTTATGGCATATCTACTGCAAGTTTACCAGCTAATATAACCACACAAATAGCTGCTGGCTATAATATACTATCTGCTAAAAAGTTTGATATATACTATACCAATAGCATTCATACACATACATTATTCGTGATGTATAAAGCAAATGGTAATCTACTTAAAATTTATGTAGATGATACGCAAGTGTTGATAGATGGCAATATAACAACTGGCATAGTAACTAATGGTACGCCCGACCATATTAACTATAATTTTGCTAATAACTCATTAAAGATTAACTTAAATTGCACTGGAACGTTTACAAGTATAACTGGCGCACCAGTTGTTATATTAAATCTATCGTTAGAGTATATAGAAATTATTAGAGAATATGGTAATGGTGGTGTAAATTTAGTTACCGATGGTACGTTCCCCACTGGTTCAACCGCTTGGACTTTAGGTACTGGCATAACAATAGCAGATGGTGTAGCGCATTTTACTGGTGTAGCACAAGGACAGATACTTGCTTCTGCTTCTGCAATAATGACTGTTGGGCAAAAATATAAACTTATGTTTACAATATCTAATCTTACTGCTGGTGGAGTATATGTTTATATTGGCTCGCCAGAGAATTATAATGGGAACATAGCTACTTCTTCAATGAATTGGACAGTTGCTGGATTATGTTATGTTGAGTTTACTTGTGCAATTGGTGAAGAGAAATTAACTTTACGTGCTTTTGCGGCTGGGGCGGGCAGCAATACATTTGACATAGATAATGTTAATATTTATTCTTTACCATTACAAGGCACAAAAATTGGTTGGATTTTGCAGCCAAGATGGATTGGCTGGCAACATAGCGATGTGCTAACTGGCTCTGAAGCCGGTAGTAAAAAAGATGAAGATTATTCACCCACAAAAGTTACCTTCAGTGTTGTTGATGGGGATTATACATCTACTGGGATAAATAGTGGTATAATTTATTACAGTCCGGCAGATGCAGACCACCCGACAGAAGTGTTCCCATTTAGACCCTCTGCGGGATATTTTATAGAGGGTAATAAATATGCATTAATTGCGACAAATGAATCACTTACCGAAGCAAGGTATATCTACTTAGAAATTACCCATCAGACAGTGTTGCGTGATATAGATAAAATCAAAATGAATATTTCTATTTTTAATACCACTTATACTGATAAGAAGTTGTATTATTACGTAAGGGTGTTGGATGCGAGTACGAGAAATGTATTATATTCTGCCTCTTTTGACACGACTTCTTATATAGGGGAAGATATAGAATTAGATGTTAATCTTTTATGCAACACGGATAGTTCATTTATTATATCAATAGTGTGCCAAGTTCCATCATATTACAGCAAAGTTGTTATAAGGTCGTTTGAAATTATACCACATAACCTTGCCCTTGTAGTTAAAACTGCTGACGGTCAGCGAGGATTAATACAGTATAAAGAAAACACTATTGCTAATGACCATGTACTGCAGTTTCCACTTACAAAAATTGATTGGAGAGTGACCAGTTATGAGTTTTATTTAGAATGGAATAGCATATATTATTTAGCTAAAACATCGAACTTGTCTGGTGTTTACGCTGTGATGATTTCTGGTACTGCGGTTTATCTTGTATTGAATTTAACCGAACTTACATCTACTACATTAAACTATAACTATAACTTACCATTTGATAAACGAGTAGATAATCAACGCAATATATATTCTGAAGTAACACATAAGGGGAGAGTATATTTTATTAATGAAGATGAAAAGGTATATCAATCGCATATATCTGCTAATGGTGTTACGCAATCAGATGCTTTTCCTTATGATGAAGATACTGGATTTGGTTACTTCATTGTTAATCGTGATAAACAAAATAAAGCATTAGCGGTCACACCAGATAATAACTTAGGTATATTTACATCTAATTCATTTTATGTTTATTTTATACAAGCATCTAATAGTGGTACTTATAAACAACTTAAACTTATTAGTGGTTCTGTTGGTGTGTCTTCTATTAATTCCATTGTAAAGGTACTTAATGGTGAACCGTTTTCAGATGGTTTATTTTGGTGTGATAAAAATGGTGTATATGCTTACTTTGGCGGAGTAGATGTACCTATTAATTTAATAGTACCTACACATGAGAACTACTGGGCAGCTTTATCCAGTGTGGCTAAAGATATAGCAGTAATATTTTATAACGTTAGGGATAGAGAGATATGGGTTTGTTTTGGTGTAGTTACGATGATATATGAAATACCATATAAGAAGTGGAAGAAACGGATGATGAATGATTCACTTCAAGAATATTGCGGTATAGATGAGAACATATTCTACTACAGAGCTAATAATCTGATGTATAAGTATGATTATTTAACACGTATGGCTGGTGATTTTGTCACACACAGACATACACCCAACAATGAAGATTACTGGAACATACTGCAAGAAGTATATTTGATTATAGATGATGCGGTAGAGACTGACGAAGTATTCTATTTGACTGTACGTGCTTGCATGGAAGGCATAATCGTATCGCAGATGTATACATTGAATACTTCGACTAAGTTTCATAAGTTATTGATGCCGTTAGGCTTTAGGTTTAAGAGCATATATTTTGATTTTACTACTTATTCTGTTAAATTGGTAAGGATAAAATCATTAAGATATACATACTCTGAAGATAATAATGAAATGCTTGGGCAGAATGTAGTTCATACATACGAGCAAGGATTTGGTGTTACACCATTTGGTCAACAATTTGGAACTTAATTTTAAAAGGAGAACGTTATGAAAAAAATACTTGCATTATTTGTGCTATTAACTGTTGGTACATTTGCACAAGGTTTAGGCACTTACACACCTAATTATTATTTAACCAAGATAACCACTGGCACACTTAATTGGGCAGATACGCTGAATGGTAACTGGACAAAAACAGATGCTGCTATTAAAGCACGTCAAGATACTATTGATGCAGTTAAAGCAGACCTTTATACCGAACATGGTTATAATGGAGTACATCAAGATAATAAACTTACATTATCTATGTTGCAAACAGCAGAAAAGGCTAAGTTAGTACAAACTACTGGTAACCAAACTATAACTGGTGTTAAGAATTTTAATGATGGTATAACAGTGTCGGGTTCTTTTGGTCTATACAGTACTCCACAGATTGGTAGTGGTGCTATGTGGTTTACACCCACTACTTTTAGTGAATTAATGTTTCGTAGTTCAACAGCTGATGATACTATACCAAATAAAGCGTGGGTAAGGGCGAATACTGCATCGGCGGCGAATGTGGTTACATTAAACAACACACAAACGATTACTGGTACAAAATATCTTAATGATATAGTACTGACTAAAGAGAGATTATCGGTTAGTCTTTGGATGATAAACTCTACACCAATTACTTTTTCTTATAATAGTAGTTATGTGAGATTAACAAATACCATATCACTAAATGCAGAAGTAACAAATATATCAAGTGGTACTGCTGGTGATATAATTTATATAGAGAATGATGATGCGACATACCTAACAACATTTACTGATGGTACTTATTTTAAATTAGGTGCAACGAGAATACTTGGCAAAGATGATATGTTAATCTTATTATGCAGAGGTACTTATTGGATAGAAATAGGTTATTCTAATAATTAATGCGAACCATATTCCCAAATATTAAACGTAGAGAATTTAGAGATGACTATGAAATCTCTGACTTTATTAATGCATCTAAAGGCATGGTTGTCTCTAAAGATGTGACTACTGGTGATTTAGGTAGTATGGTAGAAGGTGAAAGTAGAATTAGCAAAGACCGTAATGCCGCTGTAATTAAAGCAGATGGTAAACTATTTAAACAAGTAGTAGATAAAAGTTTTAATGTTGTATTTGAGGAATTAGTATAATGTTAGGTGGAGTAATTACTAAACCGTCATTTAAAATCATTAAAAAAGTATATAATACTTATACCGTTACTGCGCCAGTTGTATCTATATCTGATAAGGTTCGTAAAGATATATCATATATTAATTTTCCAAGTATATTTTATATGAATGTACCTATTGGATATTGGTTGGAATATGTTGTAATAAATGTAGATGAAGTCTTTACTGCTAATTCGACTATTTTATTAACTGACTATTCTGGTGATATTGTGAAGATGCCGGATGTATATTTAGATACTAAACAATCTTATGAAATACCTATATGGAAAAAGTATATAACAAGTGGTTTAATTACTGTCACTTTAACTGGCACGCCAGCTGTTGGACATGCAACTATTATATTTGAAGTGAATGCAATATGAAATATATAATACTTATATTATTTTTAACAAGTATAACTTATGCACAAGTAATAAGTACAACTGGGACGAGTAAAAAATCATTTGGTATTAGTAATGATTCAACTGAAAACGCACAACTTCGTATTGGTGTCCCATTAGACACTTCAAGACACGGAGCAATGATAGTCCGTAATGGTGGAGAATTAGGGAATAAGACTTTTCTTAATGGTTGGCAATCTGGTAAAGGATGGAAAATTGCCTATG
Source organism: Syntrophales bacterium (assembly GCA_041648505.1). Taxonomy (GTDB): domain Bacteria; phylum Desulfobacterota; class Syntrophia; order Syntrophales; family CG2-30-49-12; genus JBAZOY01. The sequence goes on from JBAZOY010000044.1 coordinate 18,928, forward strand.
ATGATACGACAAAGGAATATAATTTAACCGTTGACAATATAGTCATTCGTGGGACACTACAAGCTCTGGAGTTTCTTGTAAACCAAACTAGGGGAGAGAATGGAAATCTTCTTGTAACATC
>JBAZOY010000045.1:0-19000 GCA_041648505.1 Syntrophales bacterium
AGGTACGTGGATGGCTCTCTTGCCGTTTTTCATGGTCCCCGAAAACTGGCCGATTATAATTTACAGGGAAACCTGAAAAAGCAAAATAAGGCAGTGACAGCGTAACTCCGCCGCTCGTCACCTGTCCCGATAAGAATCATGAGTCCCGGATTCTCCCGGACAGTAAAAGCGGACAATTCATTTGCTACTAAACCGGACAAATCTATTTGTTGCTAACAGTATTTTTTGGCTTGTAAGGGTCACTTTACATCGGCAAATTTATAGCCGATCCCTCTGACAGTAAGAATATACCGCGGTTTGTTTTTATCCTTCTCAATTTCCGTTCTCAACCGGCTGATATGAACATCTATTGTTCTTGGTTCCACAAAGGTCTCATTTCCCCAAACATAGTCTAAAAGTTGACCACGGCTGTAAACCCTGCCGGGATGTTCAGTGAAGAATCTAAGCAGTTTTATCTCTGTAGGACCAAGCTCAACCTTTTTCCCGTCAACTGTAACTTCATAGGTATTGTAGTTTAGATAAAGGCCTTTAAAAGTGAAGGTTACTGCCTTATCAGACGCAGGAAGTCTTTCAGATCTTCGTAGAACCGCCCGTATTCTGGCAATGAGTTCTCTAACATGGAAAGGTTTGGTGATGTAATCATCAGCTCCCATCTCCAGACCTAATATCCTGTCCACATTATCAGTTTTGGCGGTCAACATAATAATCGGTAGAGACTCCAGTTCCTTAGTTCTTCTAATTATTCTGCATATCTCTAACCCATTGATACTCGGGAGCATCAGGTCGAGAATGACCAGCCCAAAGTTCTGTGTTTTAAGCAGTTCTAATGCCTTTCCCCCGTCATATGCCTTGATGACGGTAAACCCCTCTTTTTCAAGATTATAAGAAATCAGATCGACGATATCTTCTTCATCATCAACGACCAGTATCTTTGCGGACACACCTGTCTCCTTTAAGATAGATCAAGCCTGGGGCAGCAACAGAGCCAACAGGGTGTTAGCTGCATAAACAAGCGGTTATTCTTTGTGATGTTTTTCTTTATTTTTGTTCCTTTTCATTCCCTTCTTTGCTATATTAAATCCTTTAAAGATACCACTTATAACAGTTTTCGGCCTGATTTTAACGTAAACTTTCCGTATATCTTTTATCTCACAACCAGTAATCGTTTGAATAGATGACGATTTTGTAATTGCTAAGATTTGACTTGGATAAACGCTCCTGTGACCTGTCATTAAAAAGCTTATAACACATGCCACAACAGCATAAGGAGCGACCGAAGGACCGAAAAGTTCGACAGCCATTATACCTGCAGCGATTGGGGTGTTTGCGGCCCCGGCAAGGAGGCTAACCATACCGATAGCAGCGAAAAGAGATGGGTCGAATCCTAACATTCTGCCATAAAAATTACCTGCCGCTGCCCCGATAAAAAATATTGGCGTTACTATGCCGCCGCTTCCACCAAAGCCAAGGGTGACGGCAGTAAAAATCATCTTTAGAATAAACGCACCTGAGGAGATACCTCCGCCTTCCAGCGAAATTTTTATACCATCTAATCCGAGTCCAAGGTAGCGGGTGGAGAAGATCAGGGAAAGAATTATAAGAATCAATCCTCCTAATGCCCCCTTATAGGGAGCCCACAAATTTATACGCTTGGATGTTTTTTCAAAAAAACGAAGAATCTCGATGAACATTAAAGAACATATACCAAAAAACAGGCCGCCGATACATACTTTGACAAATAAATAACTGCTGAAAATAGGGATAAAATTCAAAGGTTGATGAAAATAGGTTATCCCCATTGCACAAGATACATGATACCCGACAACGCCCGCAACAAAGGAAGGAAGAAGAATATCGTAGAGCAGATTACCGATAAATAAAACCTCAACGCCAAAGATTGCACCCGCGATAGGTGTTCCGAATACAGCAGCAAATCCAGCGCTGATCCCGCATATAACAAGCTTTTTGCGGTCCCTATCGTTAAATTTGAGTAAATCGGCAAAAAATGACGACAGACCAGCTCCTATCTGCGCGCAGGGGCCTTCCTTGCCGGCTGAACCCCCGGCAGCAATTGTTATAATAGTGGCAACAAGTTTTACCGGAACTACCAGGGGATCTATCTTGCCCGAAGACTTATGAACCGCTTCAATTACCTTTTCTGTCCCGTGACCCTCTGCTTCAGGAGCGAAGTATTTAACTATCAGGGCACTGAGAAAAAATGCGACCGGGAGAAGCAAATAATAATATTTATAATTTTGAGTAAATGATATTCCTGTCTCAAGCAGTTTAAGAAATATTGCGGTTGCCAGACCTACAATAACACCCGCACAGGATGCAAGGAATATCCATTTAAAGATACTTATAAACAGGACAGTTTCTTCGAAAAATTCCCTTTTCAATTATCCAGCCTCTTCAAATTTTAAAAGTTGCTGCAGGAATTTCTTTATTTCTTGCTGATTCTTCAAATAATAATCAGCTTCAGAACAAACCCCTATAGAAATAGACATGCCAATTCCTTTCAATGCACGGAAGGCGTCCTCATCCGTTATATCATCACCCAAATAAAGCGGAATCCTTCCGCTACCCATGTTTTTTATTATCCACGACACGGCATTACCCTTATCCCAGGCATTTAGCGGTCTTAATTCAAAAACCTTTTTACCGGAAGTAATTTTGAAACTACTCTCGAAATCCTTTGCAATGTCCCAGAATTTGTCAAAAAGTTCTCCCAGGTATTTAACTTTCACCATTCTAAAATGTATGCTTACAGTGAAATGTTTGTCCTCAATTATCACTCCCTGTATATGCAACAATGCCTCTTTCAGTCTATTTAAGAGCTGTTTTAATATGCGATTCTCGACTTTCGACTCTTTATTTATGATTGCCTTTTTGCCGTCCCATATCTCTGCCCCATGGTTTCCGACATAAACGATACCTTCAATACCTACTTTTGTTTTTATATCCTGAAGACTCCTGCCACTGACTACGGCAACAGGAATATATTCCTTTAATCTGAGTATAAGAGAACGTATATCATCAGGAATAAATGCTTGATCCGGTAACTCAACAATAGGAGTGAGCGTTCCATCGTAATCAAGGAAGAGGAAGATACTAGTTGATATTTTTTCCTTTAATTCACTGGTGTGGTCGAATAGATACGACATATTTTTGTTCTTTATATTTGAAATTGTTACTATTTCACGAAGAATATCATAGACCCATTTATAAATATCGTTTTCCTTAACATGTCTTCTCAGAGTTGCTATTCTACTTGTTTTTTCTCTCCGTGGCATAGTCAAAGATCTTTGTATACTGTTGGAGAATTCTTCAATATCGTAAGGATTTACGAGAATTGCTCCATCCAGTTGATCTGCCGCTCCTGCGAATTCGCTCAGGATCAGCCCACCGGTTTCTTCAACCTGTGATGCTATATATTCCTTTGCTACAAGATTCATCCCATCATAAATAGAGCTTATTATAGCAACATCAGCCAGCCTGTAATAAGCAACAAGGTCTTTATGTTCAACCTTTGTATCGATGTAAATTATCGGCTTCCAGCCCGGTAATGAATATTTTTCATTAATTTTTGAGATAAGTTCTTCAACAGCCTTTTTATAGCTAAGATATGGTTCCTCTGTCCTTGTTGGAACGGCAATCTGAATAAAGGTAAATATCTCACGGAATCTTTGATATCTTTCAAAAAACAGGTTTATGGCCTGTAGTCTCTTGATCAGGGCCTTTGTGTATTCAAGCCTGTCGACACCGAGACCGATATAGTCCTGAGCGATTCCATATCTCTTTTTTATATTCTTCATGATCTTTATTGTACGCGGAGAAGATGCCATCGAATCAAATTTATCGTAATCTATGCTTATTGGAAATGCCTTTAATCTTGTAGTATGTTCCCTATATGTAACTGTTGAATTTTTATAATTCACATCCGCACTGAGGCATTCTCTTACACAATCTGAAAAGTTTTTCACAAAGAGAGGGATTTGAAAACCTATGAGGTCATTCCCTAATAATCCTTCGAGTATTTCCTTTGATTGAGGGCAGACCCTGAAGACGCCCCAGTCAGGCCACGGTATATGCCAGAAGTGTGCTACTGTTAATTTCGTCTCTTTTTCCCTGAGCATCTTTGGCACAAGACACAAGTGGTAATCATGAATCCATATTATGGAATCTTCTTCTGCCTCTTCAAGAACAGCATCGGCAAAAGATTGGTTCACCTTTTCATAGTCCCGCCAGAACTTCTTTCTGAAATATACCCTGTCAAGTGTTATGTGGCAAAGAGGCCATAGTACCTGGTTGGAATACCCGTTATAATAGTTATCTATCTCACCCGGGCTGAGCCATACCCTTTTCAGGCTATAGGAAGGATTTCCTGGAGGTACCATTATGGAATTTCTATCATCAACAACATCTTTGTCCAAGCTTCCACTTCCCCATGCTACCCATATTCCACCAGTCGCCTTCAGGACATCATCTATTGCTGATACAAGGCCGCCTGCCGGTCTTTCTATCTTAATGCCCAGACCTGTTTTTTTATGGATGTAAGGTTCCCTATTAGAAACTACTATCAGGGCCCCTTTAGAAAAACGTTCTTCTATAAACGCCTTTAACCTCTCAGAACTCATAATTTAATAACGCTCTTTCCTTTATTTTCAAGTGAAGACCACACTGAAATGAATAAGAAACCATGTAATATCTGTAGCGGAATACCTCCCACCGCACCAACCATTACAGGTTTTCCTTTCCACATTGCCTTGGACACCGGCTAATTTTCGCGAGAATATCGTGAGAATATATTAAAGGTATTAAGATATAACGTTGATAAAAATATTAAAGAGGACTTTTAGCGATTTTACAATACAGTAATGATGAAATATCTTTTTTTACCCTTCCTCAGATAAATTTCGTCCCGATCGTTTATGTGATTCAGACCAATTTTTTCATCGAAAGATACTATCTGGCGGTCGTTGACGTACCCACCTCCCTGGGAAATTACCCTCCTCGCCTCACCTTTAGAGGAACACAGGCCCGATTCATAAAAGAGTTCAAAAGCAGTGATACCCGCTTCCAGATCCTTCCTTGTTTTCTCCAATGAAGGTATTGTCGAGGTATAACCGGTAGCATGTAGTGTCGACATGGGTAAGGGTGTCGAAGAATTGCCGGTAATGTTCCTCGGAATCTTGCTTGACGGAAACAGCTCCGGATCAACCGATCTCGTCTTGAATTTTTCTGATGAATCCTTCCATGCAGCTACCGCTGCATCTTCTTTGTGTGTAATTTTCGTTGCTTCAAAGGCCAGCACTGCTTTTGCCATATTTAATTGAAAACCAGCAAGTGTTCTTGTCTGTCTTACCTCTTCCATCGGCAAAAAGGTAAAAAGGGCAAGAAACCTTTCCACGTCATCATCTTCACTATTTATCCAGTATTGATAATAATCATAAGGCGATGTTAGATGTTGATCAAGCCACACAGCTCCCTTTTCTGTTTTGCCCATCTTATGTCCCATGGAAGTGGTGAGCAAAGGGAACGTCATACAATGCGCTGTTTTTCCCTCTGCCCGCCTGATCAGTTCGACTCCGGCCAGCATATTACCCCACTGATCGTTCCCTCCGATTTGGAGAACACAATCATAATGGCGAGAGAGATACAAAAAATCGTACGCCTGCAAAAGCATATAATTAAATTCTATAAAATTAAGCCCTTTTTCAAGGCGTGCTCTGTAACTTTCAGCGGTCAGCATTCTGTTTACACTGAAATGTCTTCCAATATCCCTTAAAAAGTCAATATATTTAAGGTTGGAAAGCCAGTCCGCGTTATTTAACAAAATTGCCTTGTATTCACTAAAGTCAATATATCCGGAAAGCTGTTTTTGTAGGCATTGCGTATTATGAATGATCTGATCGGATTTAAGAATCTGGCGCATCTCGGATTTGCCGCTCGGGTCACCAATTAGTCCTGTTCCTCCGCCGACCAGAACAATTGGTCTGTGCCCCTGTCTCTGCATATGGGCCAGGGCCATGATAGGGACGAGACTTCCTATATGGAGACTTTTTGCAGTTGGATCAAAGCCCGCATAGCAGGTGATATGATCATTAGAAAGGAGATCATGAATCAGCGCTTCATCCGTAACCTGCTCAACAAATCCCCTTTCCAGAAAAATATTATATGCACTCTTCAAAGTAAAAACCTTTGCCTTCTGTCAGATCTTCATCTTTACGCTCAACCTTTCAATCCCCAAACTCTTACCGGTATTTACATCTACGTCCACCACGACTCCCTGAAGCCGCACATCATTTTTACCGACTTCGAACTTGTTTGGAAGCTGGGTTAAAAATCTCTGGACAACACCGTCCTGCTTAAGCCCGATAACGGAATCAAAAGAACCTGTCATACCAGCATCTGTGATATATGCGGTGCCGCCGGGTAATATTTTTTCATCAGCGGTCTGCACATGGGTATGGGTACCCAGAACGGCGCTGACCTTACCGTCAAGAAACCAGCCAAGAGCATTTTTTTCTGAAGTAGCCTCTGCATGGATGTCAACGATAATAATCTTTGCTTTCTTCTCAAGCTTCTCGATTTCTCTTAGCGCTGTTCTAAAAGGGCAATCGAGAGGTCGCATAAATACTCTTCCTGCCAGATTAAGCACACCTATTGAGCTTCCAGAGGAGTTGGGCATAATTACACTTCCATGACCCGGCGAACACTCAGGATAGTTGGCGGGTCTAAGAAGAGTTTCGTAATCTTCAATAAATCCAGCAATTTCTTTCTTGTCCCATATGTGATTTCCTGATGTCAAGACATCAATACGGTTTTGGTAGAAATCCTCAACAATATCTCGAGTCACGCCGAACCCCCCGGCTGCATTTTCACAATTAGCAATAACAAAATCTATTTGATACTGGGAGATGATTTGAGGAAGAATCTCCTGTATAGCCTTCCTCCCCGGTTTGCCAATAATGTCACCTATAAATAAAATCTTCATGTTATATTCCTATCTGGCAAAATCTGAGACCCTTGTCTCCCTGATAACTGTTACCTTAATCTGTCCGGGATATGTTAATTCTGCTTCAATTTTTTTGATAATATCTCTACAGAGCATGACGGCATCATTATCCGATATCTTCTCATTTTCCACAAGGATGCGGATCTCTCTACCGGCCTGGATTGCATAGCATCTATCAACTCCTCGAAAGGAATTAGCAATACTTTCCAGTTCCTCCAGACGCTTGACATAGGTTTCCAACTTCTCTCGGCGGGCACCAGGCCTCGACGCCGAAAGAGTATCAGCTGCCTGGACAAGGACCCCCAACAGAGTGTTTGTTCGGCCATCATCGTGATGAGTGGCAATAGACTGTACAATATTCGACGATTCACCAAATCTCTTGGCATAATCGGCCCCGATAGCTGCATGTGGTCCTTCAACCTTGTGGTCAATTGCCTTTCCGATATCATGAAGCAATCCTGCCCTCTTAGCTTCCTTGACGTTCATCTTCAACTCCGCGGCCATCATGCCTGTAAGGTATGCCACATCTATAGAATGCTGAAGGACATTTTGGGAATAACTGGTGCGATATTTGAGACTTCCCAAGAGGTTTATCAGCTCCGGATGAAGATCATGAACCCCTACATCAAATGATGCACGTTCACCTGTTTCCCGAATAATAGTATCAACCTCCGTCTGAACTTTTTTGACAACATCTTCGATCCTACCCGGGTGAATTCTACCATCTGTGATAAGCCTTTCCATGGATATTCTTGCTACTTCACGCCTTATAGGGTCGAAACTTGAAAGAACAACCGCTTCAGGAGTATCATCAACAATCAGATCAATGCCGGTAGCAGCCTCTATGGCTCTTATATTTCTTCCCTCTCTGCCGATAATCCTTCCCTTCATCTCATCGCTTGGCAGGTTAACTACCGACACAGTATTCTCGGCGACAAATTCGCCGGCATATCGTTGAATGGCATAGGCAATTATCTCCCGGGATTTTCTATCTGCCTCTCTCTTTGTTTCTTCTTCAATCTTTCTAATTGCAAGAGCAGCCTCGTGTTTCGCTGCAGTTTCCATGGACTGGACAAGATAGTTCTTCGCCTCTTCAGAGGAAATTCCCGCAATCTTTTCCAGTTGCTCTCTATGTTCTTCTATCATACGATTCAACTTGTCGTGTTTTTCACTAAGAAGGGATTCCTTCTGTATCAGGTTTTTTTCTCTGTTTTCTATATTTGACTCCTTCTGTGAGAGAACATCTATCCGTTTATCAAGATTTTCCTCTTTAGAGCGAAGCCTTCTTTCTAAATTGTCGAATTCAAGCTTTTTGTTTTCTGTATCCTTTTCAAATTCAGTTTTTAATTTGAGTAGGTTTTCTTTAACCTTAAGGACAGCTTCTTTTTTGATAGTTTCTGCTTCCTTTTTTGCCTCACCAATAATCCTATTTGCAAGTTTTTCGGAAGATTCCAGCTTTTCCCTGGAAAGTTTCCGTCTTAGTATATATCCCGATACCAGACCGACGGCGATTGACCCTAAGATCGTCAATATGATCATAATGCTGTAAAGCAAAGTCTCTTCACCTCCTCTATTTTCTTGTCATTGCAGGACGGAACGCCAATAAACGACGAGAGGAAAAACCACACTATAAATTAAACGACATATTTAGCTTCATATAGAATAAAATGTGGAAAGGAAAGGGCAGCGGCAAAAACAAATAAAGGAAAAGGATAAAAACAAAAACCCCCCGCTAATGCCGTGTCAACCACTTTTTTGAACCTTTCCACAAGGTGGGAGCCTTATTGTTGCTTTAGGCTTTCCACCTCCCCTTACCAGGGAATTCAGGCAGACATGCACACAGCACGCAAGGAAAGGCCCCCCGTTTTAAGGTGTTGGCTCAAAAAAACAAAGGTCAAGCACGCACATCGCAGGGGATATATCTTATCTAACTTATTTCATCTATGAGATGAAGCAACTTTTCAGATCTATCTTCCAGTTTGCTATAAATACCTCTATTTACTTCTTCCAGTTTGAAGTGCTCATCGGCAATGTTTAAAGCAACCATTATGGCCACGTTCAGGGTATTAATATTGCCTGATGCTTTTTCTATCTCCTCAACCTTGCCGTTAACATAACGGACAACATTAGCCACATGTTCGTCCCCGGAATCACTTACAACTGAAAGATCCTGACCCATTACATTGATATTAAAACGCTTTTTCAACATGCCACCCCAGAAGTCATGGCAATACATCTATATCCTGAAGCAACCCAAGAAGTGAGTCCACCTTTGTGCGTACAGCATTCCTTTCCTCATCTAATTTTTCTACCTTAACGCTTGTCTCCCCCAATTCCAGATCTTTATTTCTTAGAAGTTCCTCTAAATCCTGGTTCCTTTTTTTTAACAGTGAATATTCATTAACAAGGTATTTTATCTTTTCTTCCAGTTCCTGAAATTTTCCAAATTCCACAATTTACCCCTTTTATTTTAACAGATGTTATCTTACCATCTGCTTGTTCCCAAGCTATCAGTTCAACCTGTGAAAGTCAAGACTTTTTCTTTTTCCTTCGCACTTGAAAGGAAGAACTCCTTGTGTCATAATAGCCCCACCTCGGTGACGATAAATTTTTTATGTAAAATTACTTTATCACTGTTATTTTACACGAGCATGGGTATTTTTCTATTTTTTGACGGCGAATTAAATTTGTATGACTGATGTCTATACCGGACTTAAAAAAAAACTTGACACGATAAAAAAAGCCTCTCTTTATCGTAAGTTGCTTCCTATTACTTTTACTTGCCCGACACATGGTTATATTAACGGCAGAGATGTCCTATTATTTTGTACTAACAATTATCTTGGTCTTACCCACCATCCCCAGGTAATTGAGGCTTCCATCAGAGCAACGGAGCGTTTCGGAACGGGTGCTGGTGCCTCTCGGTTGATATCCGGTCACTCACACCTTTATGAAGAGTTGGAAGACACCTTGGCCTGGTTCAAAGGTACCGAAAAGGCTCTTGTTTTTTCATCAGGTTATACTGCCAATGTGGGTGTTATAACCGCAATGGCGGGTAAAAATGACCTGATTTTTTCTGATCGGCTTGTCCACGCCAGTATTGTTGATGCCTGCATCTTGAGCCGCGCGGAAAAGCGCCCCTTTCCCCACAATGATATGGATTTCCTGAAGAATTCAATCCTCAGCGAGAAAGCAAATGTCCAGAGATTGATCGTAACTGAGGGTGTGTTTTCCATGGATGGCGACATAGCTCCTCTTAAGGAACTGGCAGATATCTCTTTGCAAAACGATTGCCTCCTGATGGTAGATGATGCCCATGGAACAGGGGTTATGGGAGAAGGGGGGCGCGGCACTGCCGACTCTCTTGGCGTAGGTAAAAATATAGACATCCATATAGGTACTCTCAGCAAGGCCATTGGGTTAGTGGGTGGGTTTGTTGCCGGCTCTCGCGACCTGATTCTCTATCTTATAAATAAAGCCCGCTCTTTTGTTTACACAACGGCCCTTCCCCCGGGAGTAATTGCCGCGGCAACAACCGCCATTAAATTATTAGAAACAGATCCGTTACTTATCAAACGTCTGCGGTCAAATATACGTTTAATAAGGGAAATTCTGGTATCAGGAGGGGTTAATCTCCCTCCAGGTGAAACACCTATTATCCCCGTTCTCCTTGGTAATGAGAGAAAGGCCTTGAATATCAGTCGGGCTCTGTTGGAAAATGGTATCTATATACCTGCCATCCGTCCGCCTACGGTTCCTAAAGGGATGGCAAGGTTAAGAGTTACCGTTAGCGCGGCTCACCTGGAGACCGAATTAGAAAAGACGGCCATGTTGTTAATTGAGCTATCCAGGAAAGAAGGGATTATTGATTGAACAAGCCCGAATTGATTTAAAACAATTCGGGCTCACGGGAGAAAGAGAGTTTTGAAAATTGTATTTATTGGCGCCCGAAAAATCTCTAATTCGCACTTTCTGAATCCAATTTTCACTATTTTAGGTTTCAAAGAGTGAATAGCTGGAAACGTAACATATTTTCAGTTTTTATATTCTTATCTTTACCGGTTATCATAATCATTTCCGGTTGTGGGGGGTACCGTACTGTCCCTCATTGTCCCTATCGGGTCACAGGAAAAGAATTATCCCGGATGGGGTACACGATCCAAGCCGGAGCCTTCTCAAAAGTTGGGAATGCCGCCAGACTGACGGAATCTCTAAGGAAGAAAGGGTTAGATGCCTTTTATTTTGTCGCTGCAAAGGGAATATACAAGGTCCGTTTCGGCAATTTTACGTCGAGGGAAAGCGCACGTAGAGGGGCAGAAGGTCTCAGCTCTCAAGGGATTATTGATGAATATTATATTGTTAGTCCTAGTGATTATACTGTTGCGAAGAAGAAGGATAGCATGTATCTTAGGAGAGAACTTGTTAAAACAGCAGAGAGCTTTATCGGCGTCCCTTACCTCTGGGGAGGTTCTTCTCCGGATACCGGTTTTGATTGCAGCGGATTAGCGGTGGCTGTCTATCAGTTAAACGGTCTCGATCTTCCGCGTTTATCGTCTAAACAGTATGAGACCGGTGTTCCCGTCGAACAGGACAGTTTATCAAAAGGAGATCTGGTTTTTTTTGATACATCTGGAGGAGAGAGCGTCTCTCATGTTGGTATATATGTCGGAAACGGAAACTTTATTCATGCACCAGGGAATGGTAAAAAAGTCCGTATGGACTCCCTTTCTGGCAGTTATTTCCAGGCGCGATACATTGCGGGAAGGACTTATTTTTTAAAATAGAGATGTTGAAAATGCTGGAACTAAGAGACCTGTATTTTTCCGTGACAGACACCGGTACAAGCAACAAGACCTCCTATCGTAACATTATCGATGGTATCAATTTCGCTTTTGAGGAGGGAAAGTTTTACACTATAACCGGCCCTAACGGGAGCGGAAAGACAACCCTGGCTAAACTGATTATGGGGATCAATCCGGTTACCTCCGGTACCATCATTTACGGGGGGAGAGATATCACATCTTTCTCTATTACGGAACGTGCCAGAGCAGGTATCGCCTACAGTTTTCAGCACCCTGCACGTTTTAAAGGGATTACCTTCCGGGACCTCCTTTCTATAGCTACGGGCATAGAAGAGGAAGGCAGGTTGATAGAGATTATAAGACAAGTTGGTATCTGTTCCTTCTCATTTCTCGATAAAGCTGTGGACGCAAAGCTTTCCGGAGGAGAAATCAAGAAGATCGAACTTGCTACGACAATTGCACTGAAACCAAAGCTGGCCATTTACGATGAGCCCGATACCGGCATTGATCTGTGGACGATACACCCCATGGTGGATCTTCTCAAAAAAGAACTGAACGAGCACAACACTACCACCATCGTCATCAGCCACAATCGAGCTTTCCTTGAGGCTGCAGACATTGTCATGATTATTGATAAAGGTAGATTTATCTATGCAGGTGATTTAAGTGGCTCCTTACCCTTATTGACCGATTTGAGCATATGCAGTTACAGGACTTGTGGTGAAGAGGATAATGTTAAATGCTTTAGATAAGAGTTTATTGAAAGCCGTTGCTGATCTGGAAGAACTCCCGCAGGGGGCTTATAACATCAGGAAAAATGGCAGGCTTTTAGCCCGCGAAACATCCGCCAACATCGATATAGAGACTACCGGTGAAGGTACGGGGATCATTGTGAAGATTAAACCTGGCTCCAGGAATGAATCAGTGCATATCCCGGTCGTTTTAAGCCAGGCCGGCCTTTTCGATGTGGTGTACAACACTTTTCTGATTGGGGAATATGCCGATGTTACCATTATCGCCGGCTGCGGAATCCATTGTGGAACCGCTGCCCCCGAAGGTCATGCAGGAATCCACGAATTTCGGGTAGGGAAAGGGGCCAAAGTCAAATATGTAGAGAAACACTTTGCCACCGGTCCGGGAAAAGGGAGACGAACCCTGAATCCAACGACTAGAGTTTTTCTCGCAGAAGGATCACATGTAGAGATGGAGCTGACTCAGATTGGTGGGGTAGATGAGGCAAACCGGACGAATGAGTCCACTCTGGCCGCGGGCAGCCTGCTGCTTATTACGGAAAGGGTCATGACCGACGGTAATCAGGAAGCTGTGTCGAAGAATGCGATTATCCTTGCGGAAGACAATAGCAGAGCCAATATGATCTCACGTTCAGTGATTAAGGGAAACTCGAAACAGAATTTTTATGCCACCATTGAAGCCCGTGCCAGATGTTTCGGGCATATTGAATGTGATGCTATCATTATGGATAATGGTATCAATGAGACAACGCCTTCTCTTAAAGCCCTGCACCCCGATGCCGAATTGAGCCATGAGGCCTCCATCGGCAAGATCGCCGGCGATCAACTCATGAAGCTGATGAGCCTTGGCCTGACCTATGACGAAGCAGTTAACAGAATCATCAAGGGTTTCTTGAAGTAAGATATTTAAAATTCAGGTCTAAAAAATATGGAAATAACAAATTTAATGGTCACCGGTGGTTGTGGTTTTATCGGCAGTAACTTCATCCGCTACTTGCTGGAACTGCCGGACTTTAAAGGCAGAATTATCAACATTGATAAGCTGACTTATGCGGGAAATGTTGATAATTTACGTGACATCTGTGAAATGTACCCCGACAGATACATATTTCAAAGAGCGGATATCTGTGACATCTCTGTGATGAGAGATGTTTTTTTGCGCTACCAGGTAGATGCCGTCTGCCATTTTGCGGCTGAATCCCATGTTGACAGGTCAATAAAACGGCCGGAGAGTTTCATTCACACCAATGTTGTCGGTACCTTCAATCTCCTCGAAACAGCAAGAACCAATGCGGGAGGTTTCGTTCTCTTTCACCATATAAGCACCGATGAGGTATATGGCAGCCTGGGTCCGGAAGGATACTTTACCGAAGAGAGTCCCTACCGGCCCAATAGTCCCTACTCTGCTTCCAAGGCCTCTTCAGATCACCTTGTCCGGGCGTATCATGAAACCTACGGTCTTCCGACCACGATTTCCAACTGTTCCAATAACTACGGCCCCTATCAGTTTCCCGAAAAGCTGATTCCCCTGATGATCATTAATGCCGTAGAGGGAATGCCACTGCCCGTTTATGGAGACGGAAAAAACGTCCGAGACTGGCTCTACGTGAGAGATCACTGTGAGGCCATCTGGACTATTATCCGATCCGGGAAAAGGGGAGAAACCTACAATATCGGCGGCAATTCAGAGATGGAAAACATCGTTATTGTAGAAAATATCTGTGATATCTTAGATCATATCCTTCCGCCACCCGACGGGCGTCCCCGAAGGGAGCTGATCACCTTTGTTAAGGACAGACCGGGACACGACCGCAGGTACGCCATTGATTTTAAGAGATTACGACAGGAATTGGACTGGAATCCGAAGGAGTCTTTCGCTTCCGGACTGAGAAAGACCATTGACTGGTATATCAATAACAGTCAATGGATTGACCGTGTGCGCTCTGGAGCCTATCAGGCATGGATTGCCGAACAATACGGTGAGAGGACATGAAAGTTACGAGTTACAAGTCGCAGGTTGGAAGTTTTAAGGAATATCTGTATCAGAACAAAATTACTTTGGGTGGAGGCGGCAGCAATCCCTTTTCATAGCCCATCTTAAATAGCGTCTCCAGTGCCTGTTTCCCCTTTTCACCCATATCAATAGTCAATTCACTAACATACATCTTAACAAATTTCTCACCCAGTTGGTCATCTATACCTCTCCCCCATTGCAGTGCATAAGCTATAGCTTCGTCCAAATGCTTGTATCCATAATCGATACTCTGCTTTACTCCATGTGAGAGCTTAGATGCTAACTCTTCTCCCAAATCTTTGCGCACCACGTCAAGTCCAAGAGGTAACGGCAATCCGCCTGTTTTCTCTTCCCAGAGCTTTCCAAAATCCAAGATCAAGTTAAAACCTTCCTGATTATACGTCAACTGTCCTTCATGGATTAACAGGCCGGCATCAAACTCCCCCGATGACACCCGTTCCATAATCTGGTCAAAGGGAATATCAATATTTGCGATGCCCTCGGTGAAAATATTGAAAATTAACGTTGCCGTTGTTAGTTTTCCCGGTGTTGCCACGGTTTTACCTTTTAACTCGGCCAGTGATTTATATTTTTTCGCCACCAAAACCGGTCCATATCCTTCTCCCATACTTGCGCCGGTGGACATGATCCAGTATTTATCGGCCACGTACGGAAAGGCGTGGGCGGAGATAGCGGTAACTTCCAATTCTGCATCCATGGCCCGCACATTCAGCGATTGAATGTCTTCAAGGAAATGTTCGATCCTTATATCATCAAGTTTTACTTTTCCCTTGGCCAATCCATAAAACATAAAAGCATCATCAGGATCAGGACTGTGACCGACTCTAATTGTTCTTTCCGGCATTATATTACCTTATCCTTTACTGCGTTATACGATTAGATTTATAAATTATTCAGTAGTGTTTAACTTCGCCCCGCCAAGTTGCTAAGAGATGATTTTGTGCCTATATTCACTACACCTTAACAAAAATCTGTACCGCAGGTCATCACCAGCGCTTGTAAATATCTACCCCTCCTCACTTGAAAATTGTCTATAAAATAACAATCCTCTTTATCACCTTAACAACTTCTTCCGGCTCGTCGAGAACCTGAAATATATTCATGTCTTCAGGAGAGATCATGCATTTCTCGCAAGCCCTTTTGCGCAGCCAGTCCAGCAAACCTTTCCAGTATTCTCTGTTCACCAGGATAACCGGAAAGGGCCTGATCCTTCGAGTTTGAATAAGGGTAAGGGCTTCAAAAAGTTCATCAAGAGTTCCAAATCCTCCGGGGAGGATAACGTAGGCAACGGCATACTTGACGAACATAACCTTGCGAATAAAAAAGTAGCGAAAATCGAGCCGGACATTGGCATAAGGATTTGGTTTCTGTTCATAGGGCAGCTTTATGTTCAAACCTACTGACTTAGCACCAGCTTCGGCTGCCCCTTTATTTGCCGCTTCCATAATGCCGGGACCTCCCCCGGAAATAACATGAAACTCATTTTCGGCAAGGAGACGGCCAATTTTCACAGCCGTTTCATAGTCTTGATCTCCAGGTTGTGCGCGGGCTGAACCGAATATAGAAACGGCCGGATAGATGTGGGAGAGGGTTTCAAAACCATCTACAAATTCGGCCAGAATGCGAAACAGGCGCCACGAATCCTTAATGGTCAATTCGTCAATGAGATACTGATCTTCATAATATTCTGGTTTTACTTTCATGGCGATACCCTCAACGTGTTCTAGGAAGTTTATAATTTTTCATTGAATTATTCCCAGTCTGCTTATATTATTTACACTCTACTGTCAAGAAATAGGTTTTTCTTTAGAACAAATTTTGGGGACATAGGAAGGGAGATATGCCATGCAGGTAACATGTTTGGGAGCAGCCAGAACAGTCACAGGATCCTGTTTTCTATTGGAGAGCAATCAAACCAGAATCCTGGTTGATTGTGGGATGTTCCAGGGCGGAAAAGAAACAAAAAAAAGAAATGCTTCCATGAAGAAGTATCGGCCTGAAACACTCCAGCACATACTGGTGACCCACGCTCATCTTGACCATTCCGGACTGATCCCCCTGGTGGTAAAGGAAGGGTTTAAGGGCAGCATTATCTGTACCAAGGTTACCTTTGAGCTCTGTAAGATTATGCTTCTTGACAGCGCCCATATTCAGGAAATGGAAACTGAATGGCAGAACCGAAAGAATGCCCGTTCCGGCAAAAAACCGGTGGAGCCTCTGTACACGAAGGAAGATGCGGAACGAAGCCTGTCCTTTTTCCGACCTGTTGATCCGGGAGAGTGCTACCAGGTCAGCCCGGACATTGAAATTTGTTTTCATAATGCCGGTCATATACTGGGCGCTACCTACCTGGAAATCAGTTTTAAAGAGCAAGGGCTGGAGAGTACCGTGGTCTTTTCCGGAGATATTGGACGTAAGGGGGCCTTACTTACTGGAGATCCTCATATTATAAAAGAAGCTGATTTTCTTTTTATAGAATCTACCTATGGCAACCGGCTGCATAAATCAATTGATGAAAGTAAGGCCGAGTTCTTATCCGTACTCCGGGAGGGAATTAAAAGCGGTGAAAAGATCATCATCCCCGCCTTTGCTGTGGAGCGGACCCAGGAAATCCTCTATATTCTTAATGAGTTTCGGGAAAATGGATCTATTTCCTCTATCCCCGTCTATCTGGACAGTCCCCTGGCTATTGCAGCTACGGAGATCTTTAAGAAATATCCGGAATATTTTAAGCTGAGTGTAAACCATCTCATTGAGGAAGGAGACAACCCACTGGATTTTCCGGAACTGATCTATACCAGAACTTCCGAAGAATCTATGGAAATTAATCACCGGCAAGGACCGGCTATTATTATTGCCGGCAGTGGTATGTGCAACGCCGGACGGATAAAGCATCATCTAAAACACAATCTCTGGCGACCCGGGGCCCATATCGTCTTTATGGGATTTCAGGCCGAGGGTTCCCTCGGAAGGTCCATTGTTAATGGTGCTAAAAAGGTCAGGATCTTTAACGAAGATGTAGTGGTGCGGGCCAAAGTACACACCATCGGCGGTTTTTCGGCACATGCTGATAAAAAAGAACTCTTGACCTGGATCGGACATTTCAAAAACCCGAAACTTGAAGTCTTTGTTGTCCATGGTGAGGAATCGGTTTGTCTGGACTTCGCCGAGAGCGTGCAGAATTCCCTTTACCTTCAGGTTAATGTTCCTCAGTGGCTGGAAACAGTCACACTGAGCCCACATAAGAAGACAGCAGTAGAACCAGCCCCCGAGGTAGAGGATATATCGCATCTCTTTACCTCCCTCGAAGGCCAGTTACGGATTCTCAGGAACTACATGGAGGGGACAAAGGATTTGGAAAAAGAAAAGGTTCAGCATATCAAGGCTCTCATAGAAAATACCGGGAAGGAGATGGAATTGTTAATGAAGGGCAATATGGACATAAAGGAGGGGTAGGATGATCAAGTTTACTGTCAGGACTAATTCAAGATTTGAAATGCTTGATATTACCGGGCAGGTGAGGAATTTCTTAAAAGAGAGCAAAATTAAAAGCGGTATTTGCCGTATATTCATCCCTCATACCACCGCTGCTGTTACCATTAATGAAAACGCTGATCCAGATGTACCGGAAGACATAATTATGGCGCTTGATAAGCTTATCCCCCTCAGCGGCAGCTATCGGCACAGGGAGGGAAACGCCGCAGCACATATCAAGGCTTCTCTTATCGGTGCATCAGAAACTGTATTCATAGAAAACAGCAATCTTCTTCTTGGTACGTGGCAGTCTCTCTTCTTCTGCGAGTTTGACGGTCCGAGGACAAGAAAAGTATTTGTCAAGCTGATTCCCACGGAATAGGGTGGGGGTAAACCCTTCCCCCGGTAATAGGGAAAGGGTTTATCATTCGGATGAGGTTTTAGGAGTGATTATTCGGTCTTGATGGGGATTTTTCTTCGCCTTTGCTTTAGCCTCTTCAGTCTTGGAAAGTTTAATGCTGTGTATTCCGTTTTTGAAATTTGCCTCGTCTTTTGTCGTGTCAACGCCGGACGGCAGGGAAATTACACGATTTAAAGAACCACATGTTCTTTCCATACGGTAGTAATCTTTTTCCTTTTCTTCCTTTTCTCCCTTGATGGTGAGGTTCTCGTCTGAAAGCAGCACTTCAACTTCTTTTTCATCGATACATGGAAGAGTTATTTGCATAGTTTTTAAATAACTCTTCCTTATCAATGGAGTACGACCGTTCACTCTGAATCCGGGTTTAACAAATGCCGGTAGACGTCTACGATTTTCTCCCCGGCTTTTTCCCAGCGGATATTACGCAGTTCCTCCCGGGACTTATTAAGCATCTCATCGACCAATGGGGGGTGTTTTAAGACCGCAATGATCTTGTTG
>JBAZOY010000046.1:0-18905 GCA_041648505.1 Syntrophales bacterium
AGATTAATCTCAACGGTTATCCGGTGGAGCCGCATTCCCTGCGTCTGCTGACGGAGGCTTTTACCCGCACCAATAAAGTCGTGCCTCTCTTCGAGAAGGACAACCGCCTGACCGTCGCCATTGCCAATCCCTTTGATATCATGACCATCGGAGAGATCGAACGTCTGACCAGTCTTATGGTAGACGTCAAGGTAGCCACTGAGACGGATATCATGAATACTATTGAACGGTTTTATGGAGGTAAGTCGGAAGCCAAGGGTCTCTTAAGAGAAGATCTTTTTCAAGAAAGCAAGCCCCGGGAGGAAACGGAAGATTTAGCCGTATTAGCTCCGGTAGTGCAACTTGTGAATCAGATTATAATTCAGGCAGTGAATGAGGGAGTTACCGATATTCATATTGAACCTAAAGAGAAAGAGCTGCGCTCCAGGTTTCGCATTGACGGTATCCTCCATGACGGGCCCACTTTCCCTAAAAACCTGCAGGCGGCAATAACTACCCGCTTAAAAATCATGGCCAATCTTAATATTTCGGAAAGCCGCCTTCCTCAGGATGGTAGAATTGTATTTCCTGTGGACAAGAAACATATAGACCTTCGTGTTTCTACACTTCCCAATATATTCGGGGAGAATATAGTGCTCAGGGTGCTGGATAAGGAGAAACTGGTGCTGGGACTTTCGCAATTGGGGTTTTCTCCTTCCAATCTCACTGTATTCAGAGACTCCATCTTGAAATCTAACGGCATTATCCTGGTTTGCGGCCCTACCGGCTCGGGAAAGACTACTACCTTATACTCCGCACTTTCCTACCTTAATTCAAGGGAGAAAAATATTGTGACCCTGGAAGACCCGGTGGAGTATGAACTTCCCGAGCTATGCCAGTCTCAGATCAACCTGAAGCAGGGATTTACCTTTGCGGGAGGCTTAAGGGCCATCTTAAGACAGGACCCCGACATCATCTTTGTAGGAGAGATGAGAGATGCAGAGACTATCGAGGTGGCAATAAGGGCGGCTATTACCGGACATCTTGTATTTTCTACCCTGCACACAAATGATGCGGCAGGGGCTATTGCCCGCCTTCTGGATATGGGGGTGGAACCATATCTTCTTTCTTCTTCCCTGGTAGCTATTATCGGTCAGAGATTGGTCAGGTGCATTTGCCCTGCCTGTAAGGAAGAGATGAAACCGGGAGAAGATCTTCTCGGGATGGTGGCAGTGAAGGAAAGGGGTCGTTTATTTTACTCGGGTAAGGGGTGCAGCCGGTGTTATGGCACGGGATATAGCGGTCGTATCGGTATCTTTGAGGTTCTCCCCGTAAGTTCCTTTATGGCATCCCTGATAGCCAAGGGAGCAGACGGTCAGGCCCTCAAAGACAGGGCCAAGGAAGAGGGGATGGCCACTATGATGGATGATGGTCTGCAAAAGGCAGGGGCGGGTGTTACTACCCTGGAAGAAGTTGTGCGGGTAGCGTATGGGAGCTAAGTATGGCTGAGTTTGCCTATAAGGCCAGGGATATGAAGGGCAACCTGGTGAACGGGGCGGTGGATGCCTCCGGTGAGGGAGAATTGGCGGCTCTCCTGAAGGGAAGAGGACTTTACCTTGTTCATTTTAAAGAAAAACAGGAGAAAAAGACCTTTATTGGCTCCATCAGTTTCGGCAAGATTACGAGAAGGGACCTTATAGAGTTTACTATTCATCTGGCCACAGTTCTTTCTGCCGGTATACCGATTCTGGAGGGGCTTCAGGATCTGGAAGATAAGACAAAAAACTCAAGGTTCAGGGGAATTATAAAGAGCGTACGGGAGGGTATCCATGGGGGATCTGGTCTGTCCTCCGCACTTTCCCGGCATCCTGAGGTTTTTCCTCAGGCTTATGTGAATATGGTTAAGGCAGGGGAGGCCAGCGGCAATGTGGATATGATCCTACAGGAGCTTACAGGTTTCCTGGAGTGGCAGGAGGAATTATCTGCCAATGTCAGAAAGGCTTCGGTTTATCCTATTATGGTTTTTGCCGCAGTAGGGGTCCTGCTCACTATCCTTTTCACCTTTGCCTTTCCCCGGATTATCGGTATCCTTCAGGGGATGAATGTTCCCCTGCCTTTAATTACCAGGGTGGTAATAGGTATAAGTACCTTTTTCAGAGACAGTTGGTGGCTTATATTTTTAGCGATAGCGGCAGCAGTGACAGGCACTAGATTGCTGGGAAAAACCGCGGGAGGAAGATTGTGGTTAGATAAGCGAAAACTTGGCTTCCCTATAGTAGGGAACCTGGTCCGCAAGATCGCCCTTTCCCGCTTTGCCCATCATCTGGGGCTTTTGTGGCGGGCAGGGATCGATATCTCCCAGTCATTGACCCTGGTGGAGGGAGTGGTTGGTAATCGGGTGATCTCTGATGCTATAAAACAGGCGAGGGAGGAGGTATTGGCAGGTGAGAGCCTTTCCCGGTCTCTGGCAAAAAGGGGGGAGTTTTCCTCTCTGGTGATCAGGATGATCTCCATCGGAGAGGTTTCGGGAGAGATGGACAAGAGCCTTTCCAAGGTCTGTCAATACTACGACAAGGAAATACCGGCTGCGGTAAAGAAGATCTTTTCGGTAATGGAACCTCTGATCATTGTCCTTTTGGCTTTTGTAGTTTTAGGCGTAGCATTGTCCATGTATCTTCCCCTCTATACTGTCCTGGGTAATTTGGGTAAATGAAGGAGGAGGTAAAATTGATATTTAAAAAAAGGGGATTTACCCTCATAGAAGTAATTATTGCTTTGAGCATTATAGCGATTCTTCTGGGGATAGCTGCTCCCCTGGTCTATAAACAGCTTGCCTCTTCCGCCGAACAGGCCACCGGAGAGGAGATGGAGAATCTGAAAAAGGCCCTTATCGGAGATCCGAAAAAGATTCAAAATGGGGTGAGAACGGATTTCGGGGCTCTTGGTGATTGGGGCAGCCTGCTGACGACTTTGCAGGCCCTGGTGGTTGCCCAAACCCCTGCCTGGTCTTACGACAGCGTGAAAAAAGCGGGGGCAGGATGGAATGGCTCTTATATCTCCGAGGAGGGCGGAGGATATCTGCTGGACGAATGGGGAAATGTATATATGTATTCCACGGCAGACTATATCAATGGAAATGGGGAACTGGTGGATGGAAAGATTGTTAGTTACGGTCCAAGCAAGGCGGCAGGGGGAGGGGATGACCTGACTGTTGAGATTCTAAAGAAGGAGACTACCGCCAAGGTTTTTGGCTATATAAGGGACAGTGGAGGAAATTATCTTTCCCTTGCCTCGGTTACGATATATTTCCCGCAAAACGGCCAGTTGTTCCAGGAGACTTTACTTACGAATGTCGGAGGGTACTATGAATTCAACAACATCCCCTTCGGCGTCAGAAGCATCTATGTAGAGCCAAGACTTGTCTATCTGAAAGACAGCGCAAAGACTACAGGCACTGAGTGGGGGAATGTCGAATTTAAGGTGGGAAATCTTTCCGCAGGGAATATTACCATAAATTCTCTCAAGGCCAACTATGTTGTGGTTCCTCCGGCGTGGTATAGAGGGATCACGATAGGGGGCACGCAGGTATGGGCGCCGTCCCCTTCACAAAACGGAGCCGGAAGCGGTGATACAGTCAGCTTCGGTTCTTATACCCTTGCCGGAACAGGCGTAAGAAGAGCAGCATATACTATTTATATAGATTCATCTCAGGTACAGATCCCCGATATATACATAGCCGGAGGGGGAAATATAACGGTATTCAGTCTTGATGACTTTAGAAATAAGGCTAAGGGAGGAAATACTGTTGATATGACAGGTGTGAACTTTACCATTACCTTCTCGGATGGTTCGGTGATAAACTTTACCCCGGAGAGGGGGGGATAAGAGGCTTGAACTCAGGAGTCAATATGAAGCGGTTTTTCAAACGCTCTGATACTGTTATCGGTATGGAGATCAATTCCTCACAGATCAACATAGCAGAGGCGGACGTTTCTTCCTGGCCGGTAAAGATTTTAAACTTTGTCACCCTCAGCCTTTTCTCTTCCCATGAGGATAATATTGTCCAACAGATCAGGGGGATTTGGGAAAGGGGGTATTTTAAGGGTAGGCGGGTTAATCTTGTTCTTTCTAACCCTGCGATAATTCACCGCTTGATAAACCTCCCCCCTATCCCGGGAGAGGAAATGGAAGTTATCGTAGAGAGAGAGGTGAGGGGGGAGAGACCTCAACTGGAAGAGCCGGTATTTGATTGGCAGGTAATAGGGGAGGCTACTGAAACCGGCACCGGGGAGAAGGAGGTTTTGTTTGTTGTTGCGCCTTTCGCGGAGGTGAATCAGAAGATATCCCTCATGGAAAATTCGGGATTGAGTTGTGGAATCCTCACCACTGTTCCCCTTGCTTTACTTTCCGCTCTTAAATTTGTCAGAGACGGGGAAAAGGGGGTAGTTGCCTTTCTCTATCTGGGAACGGATCGGGGTTATCTCCTATTTGCGAGGGAGGGCAAGTGGTGTTTTTCACGGGAGTTTCCCGGGGGTGAAGAAGGATTTGGCGGGGAAAGGGTGCTGTCCGAGATTAGACGGTCCCTTCAGTATTTCAAACAGCAATTTCGCCACGAGGATCCGGAGAGGATCATTATCGGTGGAGAAGATGAAGAAAATTGGCGGACAGTTAAGAATGAGCTGGAAGATGGCCTGGAGATGAAGGTTGAGGTGTTCGAACCCGCCTCTGGTTTGGATATTACACTTCTGAAGGGAAGGGGGGAGGAGTGGAAAGGAATTCTTCCCCGGTTGGCTATTGTTCTTGGCTTGGTGAAGCAACACCCTGATAATGCTCTGATCAACCTTGTTCCCTCCCGGGTTAAGAAAAGAGGAAAGGAGCTTAAAAGAAGAGTACTGGCGGGATCTCTGGCAGCGATGATACTTTTAGGGCTCCTGGCAGGATATGGGGTATTATCCGGCAGGCTGAACTCACAAATTGAGATTCTTCAGCAAAGGAAGACAGTTCTGAGAGAATTTCAACCTCTTGTGGAGAAGGCAACTCTATGGGAGGGAAAGAGAAAATTTTACGGAACCTCGCTCTCTTTTATTAATTATGATTTAGAGAGGAAAAGTGTCCCCTGGTGGGAGATGCTTGGTTATTTCAGTATGATAGTCCCGGATGGGATGGTGTTTCAATCTCTTGAGGCAAGAAGGTTACCGGAGGGATGGGAGGTCGATATCAGGGGAGAGGTAACGGCATTCGATTCGTTTACAGTTCAGGGGATATTTAATCAATTCTATTCCAGATTTAAATCTAATCCCATTTTTTCTCATATTGAACTTATGCCGATGAATATAACCTGGCTTGAAGATAAGGCTGAAGGTGCCGGCGTTGACAGTTCTTCCGGGGAAAAGGAAAAGAGTAAAACTGAATTTATAATAAAATGCAGGCTACAGGAGAAAATCGGAGAGGCATGAAAAATATACCGGAAACCTGGAAAAAGGGAGCGATTATTGGGGGTTCAATTCTCCTGCTGGTAAGTCTCGCCGGTGTCTTTTATATCCCCAGGATCAGGGAGATGATAAGGATCAAGGCCGAGATAGCTCAAACGGAAAAAGAGATAAGAAGGATAGAAATCATGGGGAGGGATTTCACTCCTTCTTCACAGGAGGCGGAAAGGTGGAAGAATGTTGCATTAACTTTTCATTCGCTGATTCCTCCCGAAAAGGATGTCCCCGGATTGATGTATGAACTGGCTGGTCTGGCTAAGAAATGTAATATCCTGGATATTTCCCTCAAGGAGGAAAGTGGGGGGAAAAATGTTTCTGAAGGAAGGAGACCGGTTTCCCCGGAACCCTCAGTTAAAAGCGAAATAATACCTGGAGAAGGTGTGGGGCATTTTTCCATCCGGCTTTACTTTCACTCTGAGTACAGGGATATGGCACTCTTTCTAAAAGAGATTCAGAATATAAGGCGCCTCCTTTTACTGGAATCCCTTGTCATTAAAAGAGGATTTCCCTTAATTTCGGTGGAATTGATGGTAAAAGCGTATTATGGTACAAAATAAAAAGCACAGGAAAAGAAAAAACTTAATATCGTTTTTTGTATTTTTGTCTTTATTTCTGGTTTTGCCGAGTAACTCTTCCGGACGGGGTGAGGTTTCCTGGAGGAGAAACCCATTTTTAACCAGAGAAGAGATGAAACTGCTGCAAAAAAAAGGGATTTCCCCAGAGTCTTCCGTCTTGGGGGGCGTTTCGCTTCCCGTGTTTCCCCAATGGGAGGTAAAATCGATCATCACCAGCGGTTCAAGCAGAGTAGCCACGGTTAATGATCATATCGTGAAAGCGGGGGATTTCCTGGGAGAAGAGATGATTATGGAGATCAGACAGGACAGCGTGGTTTTGGGCAGAAAAGGGAAAAGGCGGGTCCTCAGACAGAGACAGCCTTCCGTTCTTATCAAGGTAGAAGTGAGAAAATGGAAAAACTGAAAATTTCGACATTTTGTGCCGTTACCGTTTTGTGCCTTTGCCTTTCTGCCTGTACAGCTCCTCCTAAGGTGGAAAGGTCTTATACACCGCCGGCAGCCAGGGTCCCTTTGCCTCTGGAGGAGAGGCTGGAAGAACTGGTGATCAGCAAGGTAGAACCCCAAAAGGAGATCGAGGAGCTGTTTTCCCTTACCCTCCGGGATGAGGAGATTAACCAGGTCTTTCTGGCCTTATCCCGCCAGATTTCATGTAGTATCATCGTAGATCCCGAGGTAAAGGGAAGGGTTACCATGGACCTGAAAAAGGTTACTCTAAAGGAGGTCCTGGATACCCTCACCTCCTTCCTGGGGCTTGAGTATGAGATAAAAGGTTCAATTATCAGGGTATCCATGCCAAGGATAGATACCCGTGTTTTCACTCTGAATTATGTTACCACTACCCGTAAGGGATCAGGTAAGCTTCAGGCAGTGACCGGTGTAAGCGGCTATGAGGCTGCGGGAGGTGGTGGCAGTAGAGGAGATGCTAAAGGGGGAAGCACCATAGAAACGGGTCCCGATACTGCCGATCTCTGGAAGGAGATAGAAGAAGGATTGAAAAACATGATTTCTAAAGAGGGGAAACTGGTGATTAATAAACTGGGCAATACCGTCTTGGTCACCGATCTCTCCGCTAATCTGAAGAGAATTGCCGAATTTTTAGAGAGGATAGAGGGTTCCGTTCAGAGGCAGGTGATAATTCAGGCCAAAATAGTGGAAGTGGCACTTTCCGATCAATACAAGATGGGCCTGGATTGGAGCGCTATTTCACGGATGGGAGATTTTAGTGGAGCCCTTTCGGGAGGTATGAGTTTCGCTCAATCTCTGGCTACGGAAACGGGGGCTTTTCAGGTCGGCGTTTCGAGCGGGGATTTTAACGGTCTCCTTGATGCGATGTCTCAGCAAGGACAGTTGAATATCCTTTCCAGTCCCAAGGTGTCCACCTTAAATAATCAAAAGGCAGTGATCAAGGTGGGGAGGGAAGAGGTATTCTTTGAACCGAAGTATGATGTAGTCACCACTACCGATCCCCTCACCGGGAAGATTAAAGATACCCAGTCTGCCCTTTCCTCGGTTGAACCTAGAACGGTCACCATAGGAATAGTCCTGGATGTAACCCCCCAGATTAGTTCCGATGGTTATATCACGATGAATATTCACCCCAGTGTCACCGAGCTTGTAAAGATCGAAGAATTCAGAGTTAAAGACGAAGTATATGCTACCGCGCCGGTGATTGACATCAGGGAGACAGACACGATGGTAAGGGTAAGTGATGGGCAAACCATTGTTATTGCCGGGATGATGCAGGATAAGAAAAAGGAGGTTAAAACCAGAGTTCCTTTTCTGGGAGATATCCCTTTTCTGGGGAATCTTTTCAGCAGGACGGAAGAGGAAAAGCAGAAAACCGAGCTGGTGATCTTACTTACCCCCACAATTCTTGTGGGAAAAAGGATAGAGGAGCTTTCACGAGAGGAACTTAGAAGACTGGAAGAAAGCAAATTGATGTCCCCTTTGAACCGTTAAAAATACACAAATAGAGACCTTTGAAAATAGTGAAAATTGGATTCAGAAGGCGCAAATTAAATATTTTTGAGCGCCGGTGAATAAATTTTTTCAAATCTCTCAAATAGGGAAAAACTATGTATGTAGATTTTTATGGACTGAGGGAAAAACCTTTTAACCTGACTCCCGATCCGAGATTCTTCTTTTTGAGCAGAAGTCACAGGGCGGCATTGGAACACCTTCTCTACGGCATAAAGCAAAAAGAAGGTTTTATGCTGATTACGGGCGACGTGGGGGTAGGTAAAACTACTCTGTGCCGGTTCCTTCTGGAAAAGCTGGGGGAGGATACGGAAACTGCCGTCATATTAAACCCTCAGATTTCAGAAGAAGAGCTTCTTTCCAACATACTTGCCGACTTCGGCATAAGAGCCTACAGAAAAGGCAAAAAAGAGAGAATTGACAGGATAAACAAGTTTTTACTCGAAAAACTTGCCTCCGGGAAAACGGTACTGTTAATCATTGATGAGGCCCAAAATCTTTCCCTCCCCGTTCTGGAACAGATAAGGCTGCTGTCCAACCTGGAGACGGGGCAGGAAAAGCTGCTCCAGATTATTCTTGTTGGTCAACCGGAACTACAGGAGAAGATGAAACTTCCCGCTTTGAGGCAATTAAACCAGAGAATATCCATCAGAAGCCATTTAAGTTTCCTGGATAAGGAACAAACCCGAAAGTATATTGAACATCGGTTGATGATCGCCGGTTCAAAAGGAGACATTGTCTTCTCTCCTGGCGCCATCCCTCTGATATTCAGAAATTCTAAAGGATTCCCCCGGCTTATCAATCTTATAACCGACAGGGCTTTGCTTGGAGGGTACAGTAAACAGACAAATAACATTACCTCCGGGATTGTTAAGAAAGCCGTAGAAAGTCTGGGAGGCGAAGAAGTTTTCCCTCCCCGTTTCCCCTTTTCCTTATTTAAAAGATTTGGCCATCCAGTCTTTGCCTTCCTTCTTTTAACGTTTCTTGTAATCCTTACGGTAATAGTTACCCTTAAGCTTCCCTTTACCGCAACTTCGTCCAAACCCTGGTTATCTGGTGATACAAAAGTAAAAGAAATTTCCGCGCTCCCTGTCGGAAATAACCCGGTTTCATCTCTGCCGACAGGGGAGAACAGTATCGGTAAGACGAAACAGTCGGATGGCATTTACTCATACACTATTAATCTGGGCTCCTACCAGAACGAGAAAACGGTTTTACTCAGGGCGGAAGAACTTAAACAACGGGGATATGATGCTTATATAATGCATGTGAATATTTCCGGGGAAGGAGATTGGTATAATCTACTGTTGGGAAGGTTTGAAAGTGAAAATGCTGCCGTCAGGGTTTTAAAAGGTTTGAAAGGGAAAGGATTGCTCAGAGAGTTCCCCGGGGCAAAGGTAATGAAAAATGAGCGTCATCCTTGAGGCGTTGAAAAGAGCCCAAAAGGCAAGAACGGATAAGCTCGAAGGAGATAGAGGTTTTAAAATAGACACTATTCTATCTCCGGTAGATTTTAAAAGTAAGAGAACCATGCTTCTTTTTAAGATACTGGGGATGGGGGGTGGGTTAATTTTCCTCCTTATTTTTATTGTACTGTTTTTTCCATCAAAGAAGCAAGTTAGAGAGGAGGCAGGATACAAAGCACAGGAAAATCTGGAAGTTTCGGAAATAATTAAGCCGGATACCGGCGGTGAGTCGGGTAAATCTCTGACGGTGATGGAATTGCAGAAACCTGAATCTATAGCTCCTGAGAGATCATTCCCTTTTATAATGGATGGGGAAGAGGTCCCTGTTCATAGCAAAATACCCGAAAAGGAATTGGAACGGAAGACTGATTACAAAGAAAGGAAACCGGAGTTAAAGACATACGTCAAAAAATCTCTTCCCGCAGAAGAGTCTTCCGAAAAAGCGGAGATTAAGAGAAATGAACCTCAAAAGCAAATACCCGTTGAACTCAATCCTCCCCAATCGGCCGCCTATCATTTTAACCTGGGTGTTTTCTATCAAGGGGAGGGTAAACTGAAAGAGGCTAAGGAAGAATACGAAAAGGTTCTTTCTTCCATGCCTTCACATGTGGAAGCCCACAATAACCTGGGGGTAGTGTACAAAGATATGGGGAAATTGGATATGGCCATAGCAAAATATAGCAAGGCCATAACGCTTGATCCTAAATATAAGAAAGCCCGTTATAATCTTGCAACAACCCTTTATCTCAAGGGTGATCTTGATTCTGCCGCTTCGGAGTCCAGATTGGGTATTGTTCTTGATCCCCGTGATTCGGAAGGGTATAACATCCTGGGATTGATCTACAAAAAACAGGATAAAACCCAGGAGGCGCTGGAGATGTTTCGCAAGGCTCTGGCTATTGACCCGGGATATCCCCCAACCCATTATAATATGGCCATCACGTTGGAAGATCTTGGAAACATTCCAGGAGCCATGTTCCACTATCAAAAGTTCGTTGACCTCTCTATGGCCAGAGGAGATAATCAAACCCTGGTAGGAAAAGTTGTGAAACATCTGAAACGATTATCTTCTTAGCCTTCCTCCAACCACAGATAATCCCTCTATCCCTTATTCATCCTGTGCTCCCGATTAAGTTTCTCACCGTATCTAGATTCTGGACGTCCTCTTTTAGATCCTTTCCTGTTGGAGTTTCCAGCAGGAACGGCAGGTTCTGAAAACGGGAATCGTTTAAAAGGAGGCGAAAAGCTTTTAATCCCAAACGTCCTTGGCCGATGTGTTCATGCCTGTCCAGATGACTTGCCAATCCTCCCCGTGAATCATTCAGGTGTATCGCTTTAATCTGTTCTATCCCTACCAATTCATCGAATTGGGCAAAAGTTTTCTCGAATGTGTTGAAAGTACGGAAGTCGTATCCAGCCGCGAAAGCGTGGCAGGTATCAAAACATACTCCCAGACGTGCGGGATACTTGCAATTTATTATGATTTCTTTTAGATGTTCGAAACGAAAACCAAGCGCAGAGCCCTGACCGGCGGTAGTTTCAAGTAATACCATAACCTTAGATTCTTTTGTTGCATCGCAGATCCTGTCCAGGCCCTGGTTGATGCGGGTAAGGCCCGCGGTTTCACCGCTTCCCACATGGGCGCCAGGATGGGCAACCAGGTATAAAATACCTAACAGTGCGCATCTTTCTATCTCCGTAATAAAACTTGCCACTGATTTCAGCCACAGGTCTTCGTCGGGAGAAGCCAGATTAATCAGGTAAGAGGTGTGACCCAGAACAAAAATGTCCGATATTCCCCGGTGTTTCTTGAAAAGTTCTATTCCCTCTGTGGTTAGCGGTTTTGCCTGCCACTGGTTAGTGCTTTTGGTAAATATTTGAATAGCCTCACAACCGATAGAAAGTCCCCGTAATATACTTTTCTCGATCCCTCCGGCAATAGACATATGTGCGCCCAACATCATTGATCATTCATCCTTAAGAATAAAGGAACAGTTCGCATCTGATCCTATTTATTTGGCATATTTTTCTTTATTAATAGCCCAAGAACAGGTAACTTCTCAAGACTTTTTCGAAACGGTTTCTCCCCTTTCAGACTACGGCAATTTCCTTGATACATGGGAAACGACTTCAAATTAACTACTTTCAGGCGAAAACTAAGGGGTTTTCCGGGGGCATGTTTTTCCTGTAATTTAGCTTGACACGATACAGAATGCACTTTTTATAAAGTGGTTGTAAAAGGTGGTTCTTTGGGGTAAGATTTTCTCCCTGCCGATGGGAATCATGGTAAAAATTAAGGGGAAACATTGTAGAACAGTTCTGGTTGATGTAGGAGATTGATGGGCAAGTTGTTCGGAACCGATGGCATAAGAGGTATTGCCAATGAATATCCGATGACGGCGGAGATGGCCTTGAATATTGGGCGTGCTACGGCATGCCTGTTCAAACGGGATGGCCATGTTCCGAGAATCGTTGTCGGCAAAGATACCCGTATCTCCGGCTATATGTTTGAAAGCGCCCTTATTGCCGGTATATGTTCCATGGGTGTAAATGCCATCACGGTTGGAGTACTCCCCACACCGGGCATTGCCTTTTTAACCAGCAGCAGCAAGGCTGATGCCGGTATCGTAATCTCCGCTTCTCACAACCCCCTGCAGGACAATGGTATTAAGATCTTCTCCGGTGAGGGCTTCAAGCTTTCCGACGAGAAAGAGCTTGCCATAGAAGAAATGGTTTTTTTGAACAACATGCATAAGTTACGTCCTTCACCACGGGAACTGGGCAAGGCATATCGCATGGAAGATGCCAGGGGACGCTACATTGTTTTTCTAAAACATGCCTTTCCCAGGGAGTTCATTCTGGAGGGTACCAGAGTTGTTCTTGACTGTGCCCATGGTGCTGCTTATAAAGTGGCACCGGCGACCTTTTTTGAACTGGGAGCCGAAGTAAGTACTCTCTTTGATCAACCCGACGGCATAAATATCAATGTCAATTGTGGATCCCAGTATCCCCAGGCGCTGGCTGAAGAGGTTGTAAGAAGAAAGGCAGATGTAGGGTTCGCCTTTGATGGAGATGGCGACCGTCTTATTGCTGTTGATGAAAAAGGGGCAGTGTTGACCGGAGATCAAATTCTGGCTATCTGTGCCGGCGTACTGAAAAAGGAAGGCAAGCTGACCAATAATCTGGCGGTAATAACCGTGATGAGTAACATGGGCCTCAGGATTGCCTTACAGAAATTAGGCATTGAATCGGTTGTTGCCGGGGTAGGAGACAGGTATGTTCTTGAAGCAATGCTGGCCAGAGGAGCAGTCATCGGCGGTGAAGATTCAGGGCATCTGATCTTTTTGGAGCATCATACCACAGGAGATGGCATCATTACGGCCTTACAGGTAATAGCGGCGATGAAAAAGGAAGAAAAATCCCTGTCCGAACTTGCCGAAGTTATGACGGTTTATCCTCAGGTTCTGATCAATGTTGATACAAAAATAAAACCTGAAATATCTTCGGTCCCGGCAATTGTCGAGGCGATCAGGGCCGTGGAAGAAAAATTGCAAAATAAAGGTAGGGTTCTGGTGCGTTACTCGGGAACACAGAGTATTTGCCGCGTGATGGTGGAGGGACCGACCCAAGAGGAAACTGAGAGTTGCTGCAGGCAAGTTGCCAAGGTGGTCAAAGATAATCTTAGCTAAGTAAAGATAATATTCATCATCTAGTCGAAATAAAAAAAGAACCCTGATGCCCATACAAGAACACGGGGGTATACATTGCCTGTTGTGCTTTCCGAAACCATTTCACCCGAAGAACAGCGCTTTGACCGCATTCGTCGCACAGTAAGCCTGTTCCTTGGGCCACTGCTTTTCATCGTCTTGCTGTTTATTCCTATGCCCAGTCTTACGACCCAGGCCCACCATTTGGCTGCCGTAGTCGGGCTGGTGTTGGTCTACTGGATCGGCGAAGCAATTCCTATTCCGGTGACTTCTCTACTGGGACCGGTGATGTGCATTGTTCTTGGTGTGGCAGCACCGGCGGTAGTCTTTGCGCCCTTTGCCAATCCCATCATTTTTCTTTTCCTTGGCAGTTTTCTTCTGGCTCAGGGAATGATCGAACAGGGACTAGACCGGCGCATCGCCCTCGCCATCCTTTCCCTTCGCTGGGTGGGAAACAGTCCCTACCGTTTGTTTGTCGCTATTGCCATCATTCCTGTTCTTATTTCCATGTGGATCAGTGACAGCGCTGCCACTGCCATGATTTACCCTATCCTTATCGGTATTATTTCTGCCTTCAGCTCTTTGGCTAAGGAAGCCGGCAAGAAGTTTACTTCTGCTGATTTTAATACCGGCCTGTTACTGACTATTTCTTACGCGGCGCTCATCGGTGGGATCGGCACTCCTGTAGGCACGCCGCCCAATCTCATCGGTATAGGTATGATAGAGAAGATGTTGCATGTTAAAATTAACTTCTTCCAGTGGATGATGTTAGCCATCCCCATTATGCTTGCCATGTGGTTGATCATGCTCCTTTTTATGCTGAAAACATATCCGCCGGTGGCAAAGAAATTTCCCGGTCTGGTGGAGTTCTTGAGTAGCCGGAGAGCCGAACAGGGACCATGGACACGAGGGCAAAAAAACGCCCTGACAGCATTCCTGGTAGCAGTGGTGTTATGGATTTTTCCTGGAGTTATCGCCTCTGTTGGGGGTACAGAAAACCCAATGTTCGAGTTTTGCGAAAGCCATTTACCCGAAGGAGTAGCTTCCCTGGTGGCAGCGGTTCTGCTGTTTATCTTGCCGGTGAATTGGCGAGAGCGGCGCTTTACTCTCAATTGGTCACAGGCTTTGAAGATTGACTGGGGCACCATCCTGCTCTTTGGTGGTGGACTTTCGCTGGGCAGTCTGATGTTTTCTACGGGTCTTGCGGACGTTTTAGGCAAGCAACTTATTGCCTTCAGCGGCGGGGACCCTTCCGTCTGGACTATCACTGCTGTCGCTATTTTTCTGGCGATTATAGTTACCGAGATGACCTCTAACACGGCATCCACCACCATGTTAGTACCGATTATGATTGCCGTGGCCCAAGGTGCCGGTGTCAGCGGTATTCCACCTGCTATCGGTGTGTGTTTGGGAAGTAGCATGGCTTTTATGATGCCTGTTTCTACGCCATCGAACGCAATAGTTTACGGCTCGGGTCTGGTTCCAATTATCGCCATGATCCGTGCCGGCGTTGTTTTGGATGCTTTGAGCTTTTTTGTCATTTTCCTTGGGCTCTATATTTTATGTCCGTTGTTAGGGCTTATATGAAAATAGACTTCCTTCTCTGACCGTTATTCTCCGGTGCGAGTCTGTATACCGGCCGCCTCCACAATAGGAAAAGGAGTTTAATCTCTAGAGATTAAACTCCTTAAGAGTGGTTAAACACGACCCTTGGGTAGCAATCAACATGACGGATGAAGCACAGACTTCGGTCTAATGTTGTTAATCCAATAATTCGTGAATAAAGTTAGCCACTTCAAGAGGACTTGAGCCGGGACCGAATACGCCTTTCACTCCCATTTCCTTTAATTTCGGTACGTCGCTATCAGGAAATACGCCGCCGAAAATCAAGGGGATATCCATATTATTTTCCTTCAGCAGTGCAAGCAACTGCTTTGCTATATAGAAATGGCCCGCAGATGAAGAACTTATCCCGATAAGATCTACATCTTCCTGTTCGGCTACCTTTATAACCTCGGTAAATTCATTAAACCTGGGATAATAGACAACCTCCATTCCCGAATCTCTACACTGATTTACAACCGTTCTTAAACCGACATCGTGTCCTTCAAAAAGGTTACGTGTAAATAAAACTCTGATCTTCTTTTTATTGTCAGTTCCCATTTTCTCCTCTTTCTTAAAAATTTCTAAGTTTTATAAAAAACCGGTATTATCTCCAATGCTTAGTAAGGATAGGCAGCGGGGTACACCTCGAAGAAAGCTTCCGTCATTTCACCTAATGTACATTTCGCTCTGGCTGCATCAACCAATGCGGGCATAACTTTTCCTGCATCTTCAATTCTTTCAAATTTTTTAAGTTCTTCTGCCAATTTTTTAAGTTTTTCCTTTACCGCACCCTGATCACGGTTTTGCTTCCATTTCTTTATTCTTTCGATCGCCAATTTTTCTATCTCTTCCTGATCCATCGAAAATACAGGCACTTCAACAAGCTCATCTTCCCTGTACTTGTTTACTCCTACGATAACGCGTTCGCCACTGTCAACTTCTCTTCTCCATTTCCTGACCCTTTGATCGAGAATATTCCAGAGAAAGCCTGTTTGCATACATTTGGTGTATCCGCCCCTGGTCTCAATTTCATCTACAAGTTTAAGGGCATCATTGGCAAGTCTGTCCGTAAGCCACTCTACATAATAAGACCCTCCCAGAGGATCACTGACTTTACTGACTCCCGATTCATGCAGAATTACCTGGTTTATTCTCAAAGCATTAGTAGCAGCTGCCTCGGAAGGTATCGCAATGGCTTCATCATAGGAAGAGGTGTGTAATGACTGGGTGCCGCCTAAGACAGAAGCCAACACATTAAGGGTTCCCCTGGTGATATTGTTAAGAGGCTGTTGAGCCGTCAGGTTTATGCCACCTGTGTGGATATGGATTCTAAACTGCTGAGACGAGGACTTTTTGCAAGCAAATCTCTCTTTCATGGTTTTGGCCCATATCCGTCTGTATGCCCTGAGCTTACATATTTCCTCAAAGAAATCCATTCCCATATGCATCTGGGCACTAAACCTGGGAATCATATCGTCCGGGTTCAGGCCGGCTCTTATACCACATTCTACCAGCTCTATAGCTTCAGCCAGCATAAACGCCATTTCCTGGGCGGGGGAAGCACCATTTTCTCCTATTACATATCCACAAAGATTTGTATGATTCCACACAGGTATATTTTCGACAGCGTACTTAATCAATTCTGTTTGCAGTCTTAGTTGTACTTCGGGAGAATGATCTTTGGAGTTTTGCCCGAGCCACGCCACCTTTCTACGATTCTGGCTTTGCCCGTTGAGTAACTTAAGAGGGAAGCCCTGCGATTCAGCATAAGCAACATATAATGCCAACACCGGTAAGCATGTGGACTTTGTACTGATACCCACTCTTGTTTTGCTGAGATCATAACCCTCACAGATAATCGCGAAATCTTCCGTTGTGGACACTGAAACACCGCCGATACCAACCATACCCTTTGCCAAATGGTGATCCGGATCAAAACCATAAGCAGAAGCCAAATCAGGAACCATAAAAAGAACGTCTCCTTTGAATCCCTTCGCACCTGCCTTTGCTAACTTCTTGCCCCTCTCCCTTGTCTCTTCCGCTCTGGCGTATCCATGGATCTGTTGGGTCATCCACGGCTGATACTGATAAGTCAGGGGATAAAGTCCCCTGGTATACGGATACGAACCAGGCATTGTGATGTCGTCAAAGTCGATATCCTTCACGTCCGACGCAGTATAAACCGCTTTCAGGGGAATATCCGACTCAGTATGTTGATCCGGCAATTTAAATCCAAATTTCTTCTCATATTTCTCAACATAATTCTTCTGCCATTCTTCTTCCATCTGTTTAACT
Organism: Syntrophales bacterium; assembly: GCA_041648505.1. GTDB lineage: Bacteria > Desulfobacterota > Syntrophia > Syntrophales > CG2-30-49-12 > JBAZOY01. Next base: position 17,094 of record JBAZOY010000046.1, read on the forward strand.
TTGCTATATAAATCTTTTTCCTCACTCATAGAAACTCCTCCTCGTTATTATATCCTTTCTAAAAGACAAATTTAACCGACATTCAAGCCCAATCCCTATTCGCAGATCTACATTTCCGATAGAGAAAAAATGTGAAGCTGAAGATATAGATAATTAGCTTTTCGGGGAGATACTGGAAAAAAGGATTTTTTCAGGTCAAACTCAATATATTGTCAATATTGTTACGAAAGCTACATCACTGCGCCGTCCGCTATACTTTCCTCCAGCCTTTTGCGAATCAATCTTGCCTCTTCAGCCAATGCTTGAAAACTACCATCAATAGTGTATAAATTTTCTCCTAAATTATTTCTTTTCGTCTTCCGTATCAATTTTTGAAAATAAACTGGGATTCGATTTATTTGTTTGATAACATATTATTATATGAAGAAGAAATTTGCGTGTCAAGAGTATTTTGGTAGCAAAAGGCAGGGTCGGTTACTTATCGTTTTGCAAGTTATTTGATGTACCAGTCCATTTTTTTATTGATTTACCCGCCACGAAGAAAATATAAGTGAAGAGATGGGTATCGCGGCGGAACCAAACGGATAAGCCTTTTTGTTAATCCCTGATTTTATCTGGAGGAATTATGGATTCTAATTTGAAAATTGATTTAATGGACTTACCTAAAGAGACATTGGTGGACATTATCAAGATGTATTCAAAAAACGTACTTGCTGTTGACGGTTTATGGTTTCTTGAATGTGAGAAGAGATACGGCATTGAAAAGGCGATTGAAATAGACACGGAGGTCTGGGGTGCTTACGGTTCCATAGAGGCCGCCCGTATTAAGGAAACCTTAAAGATAGAAGGACACGGTATACCTGCCCTGGTAAAGGCTCTCAACTTCCAGATTTGGCTTCCCTGCATGGAATTTGAGTTTGCAGAGATCACCGATAAAAGTCTGATTTTCAATGTTACGAAATGCAGGCCACAACAAACGAGGATAAGGAAAGAAATGGGGGAATTTGCGTGTAAACCCGTAGGCGTTGCCTTATTTGAGGTCTTTGCCAGGGGAATCAATCCTAATATGACCTGCAAGTGCCTGGTCTGCCCACCGGATAAACATTCTGGAAATCTATGGTGCAGCTGGCTTTTTGAAATCCATGATTAAAGTTTCCTGATCTATATTTGACTTGACAGACAATGTTAAAACAAGTCCTGACATAATTATCGGCTACACCTACAAGACGTGAGGTTGAGATTTCTGAGGCACCATTGATTTCGGATTGAAAGAGTGTAACGCTGCAGGAAGATGCCTCATAACATTCCTCCTAACTTATTTGATCGGCAAACGTACCACCGGAATGGACCAGCGCCTCTTTCTGGCATATCGTTTCCTGATCCATAAAAATCAAGCCCCAAAAAGCTACAAATAATAGCGGTTAGAAGACCAGACCAGCAGCAGCAATGACACCGAAAAAGATAATTAGCTTTATTGAGTTCCACTCAGTGTAGTCATACAATTTATAGATAGTCCAAATAGCTAAAATCGTCATCGGTATGGCAACAAAAGTTCCCATTTATATTACCATCCTTTCCTGTTTCGATTTTACGCTGTATCCAATCTTCTCATGATCAAAATCAAACTTAATGCCTTTGAACCTGATCGACAGTGTTTTCCTCTCGTAAAAATGATTAAGTAAACCTGTCAGAAGCAAGTAACCTGTCCGGAGTTGTAGCACATAATCTGTCCGGTTTAGGATGGCTGCTGTTGGAGGTGGCCGATGAGACGGACAGAGTTGCTACAGGAGATCCGAGCGATGCGATTTAAAG
>JBAZOY010000047.1:0-18766 GCA_041648505.1 Syntrophales bacterium
ATATCCCAATTGAAACATTAAAGATTATCGGCGGGGCTTCTCACGCCCGCTGGACCCTTATTGAGAACATGAGTATATATCATTGTCGTTTTCAAATCTTTATGGCCAAGCAGCTCCTGAACAGTTCAAATGTCATAACAATCTTCGAGCAGATGTGTGGTAAAAGAATAGTGAAAGGTTTAGCAGCCAACGTGCTTGACGATACCTGCCTTGTGAAAGCTCCGGCACGGCGGCTATAATGACGCGAACGAAGTGCTTCATGTAAGAAGATCTTTGTGCCCCTGTTCCCACCTGAGCGGCAAGCGCCCCTATAGTTCGAAAACTGCGTTGATCTTAAAAATTCGCGCGGCGCGCATACTTAAAATCTCGGCTACACCGGTCTTCTCGGTAATCTCTTTGAGCAATCTTTTCAGTTCTTTCTCGGAAGGAGCGATTACGGTAAACCAGATGTTGTACTCATGACTTCTTCTGTAATTATGGGTAATACCAGTATAGGCGTTGATAGTGTCAACAAAGTTCCTTATTTTTTCTTCGGGAACCTTGGCGGCACAGAGTGTACTGGAAAACATGAGTTTTCGTGTTTCAAATATTGCCCCGATTCTCCGGATAATTCCCTCATCTTTCAGCTTTTTAATCCGCTGTAAAGATTCTTTCTCGCTGATACCGGCCATAGAGGCGATCGCTTTAAAGGGTTCGGCCTCGACAGGAAAGTCTGCCTGGATAATGTTCAATATTTTTTTGTCTGTCTCGTCCATATTTTCAACTTTAGAAGTCTCAGGGAGCCTGAAGAAAAATTAATATGTTAAAAATCTTTCGAATTTTTCCCAGTCAATACCGTACATTCCCCTTCCGTTAATGAATGTTGTTGGTGTTCCCTTCAGACCAAGATTGTTTGCATACCTCATCTGTTCTATTATATTTGATCCTTTCCTCAGCTTTTCAAATACTTTTTCTATATTCGAATCGGGAAATTCCCTGGCAAACCAGGGGAATTTAGATTTAAAAGCATTATAAACAGCAGTATTGGCTTCATTGACGTCCTTGGTGGAAGGGGGGGGCAATTCCTGGAAGATAAAATCATCGACATCCTTTGCGTATTGTGCCAAGTCTTTCCGGTTATATACGTAAGCGGAGATAGAGCAGGCCAGTTCCGCTCCCGGATGTTTATTCAAGGGGAGATAAATCAGAATTAGTTCTTTGATTTTTTTTGCATAAACACCGGGCAGTTTCTTATGGGCTTCACGGCAATAAGGACAAAAATTGTCCGTTACCATAACGACAGTCTTGCTCCCCTTTCCCCTGAAGGTGACCTGTCCCATGCGGGATTCAATTTTTACTATTCCCAGCTCTGTAAATGTCTTTTCCAGCAAAGGGTAACCGGTTTTCAAGTCAGAAAGACCCTCAAATTGCCATTGTCCATTGTCATCCGTTACCATATCCAGCGTAGCAGTTCTAACCTGCTTATCCGGAGATTTTAATCTGATTTGAATTCTCACCGCCCAGAGGCTTAGATCTCCCAGCTTGATCGGAATTTTTCTTTCTAAACTCAGATGTTCCGGTTTTAGTTGGTCGATCTTGTTCTCCTTCTTAAGCCGTTCGTAAACATTCGAAAGGACTTTATCCGGATTAAGCCGGCCAGCGCCGACCGGCAAGGACCAAAGGCAAATGGTTAATACCAGTAACAGAACAGCGATACGTTTCATTTTAAGACTCCTCACAAGTTTCTTTTTCAAACCCACATCCTTCAACAGGGGATTTTTTTAATATATCCATGTCCCAGATGTCGGCCTTTTTTTCTTCTTTTTCAAGTATGTCGCTTTTTGCGGTCAGCAATACAGGTACCTGCGAGTATCCGCTATAAACCAGAAATGCCTTATTCCTCCAGCTTACAGCCTGGATGAGAAGTTTGCGCATTCCCCCCTTATCGGTCTTACCCTTATCCCAGCCGGCTACGGCATCTTCGAGTGTTTTCCCTTCTGCCAACAAAGCGCAGAGGTTTGAAAGCTTTATTATATCATCATCGTTTTTGGCGACAGGAAAAAGGGCCGTTTCCTGTAGCAGGGCTTTGTCATTGAGCACGCTGTGGAGCATCTGTCTGCACGCATCGCAGGATGGCGAAATAAATAATTTGATCCGGGCATCAGCGTTCCCATAAACAGGCTTTGGACCTAATAAATCTATTCTTAATATGTTAAAGGATGCGATCAGGAAACAAAAAACCCAGACCGTTTTCCAGAAAAATGGCTTTTTCCGGCTGTGGATCAAAAGTATGGTTCCCAGTAAACCGGCGACAATCAGACAGGACAGGCAGGGAATAAATAAAAATTGCCAGATTAAAAGTCCACAATTTATAATAATCCCGCAGAGCAGAAGCCGGTTAAAAATCGTCCCGCTGCTGTTTCTTAAATATGCGTACCCACAGGTACCTGTGAGGGCGATAAAAAACGCTGCGCCATACCAGTAAAGGGAAAGCCCTAAGAAGGTAACTTTTGCGTATATCTCACAACCGGTTGTGGAACAGAAAAAAGAGGCCGGCCATAAGATATTCGCCAGGCAGTAGATAAATCCCGCACCGGCAAAAATAATAATCCATGTTTGTTTTTTTCTCATTACTTGAACCATTTCAACTCTTTCCTGAGTTCCTCGGTTATTTTAGCTGCGCTATCCGTACTGGTAATAATAGTGGGGGTAACCAGGACAATAAGCTCTGTTTTATTTTTTGTCTTTGAGGTTGACTTGAACAGATTGCCGATTAACGGGATATCTCCCAACAGTGGAACCTTATTTACAGTTAACCCCTTGGTTTCTTTCATCAGGCCTCCGAGAACCACGGTCTGCCCATGTGCAGCGACTACCGAGGTGGTTATTCGCCTTGTGCTTATAATGGGAGAGCCTGAAACTCCTGAGCCTCCCAATTCCGAGACCTCCTGCGATATATCCAGTGTAAGGAGTCCCGCTGTATTTATGGTCGGCTTTACCTTAAGTATGATTCCCGTGCTACGGTACTGGATGCTTCTCACAACACCGGTTGATTCCGGAGACGTGGCCGCATCTGAGGTAGTAACCTCACCGGTTACCACCGGTACGTCGTCTCCTATCTGGATGGTTGCCTCCATGTTATCAAGCACCATGAGACGGGGGGTCGAAAGTATGTTGGTCCGGCTGTCTGTGGCAAAGAGGTTCAGCATAGTCTGAAACTTCCCTGTTTCAGAAAGAAACTGGTAGGAAAGGCCGACACCTGAACTGAGACTGAGTTGTCCTAATGTCTGTACGCTGTAAGGCCCCCCATCCATGGTATTCTTTAAGTACCACTCCAGCCCGTACCGTAACTCGTCCGTGAGGGTGAGTTCGGCAATGGTGGCCTCTATGAGCACCTGTCTTGGTGGTGTATCAAGCTCTTTGAGAAGGTTGAGGACGTTTTTGTAGACGGCCGGTGAGGCCAGTATAATTATTATATTTTTGCTGTCGTCCGCCGCAATCCTGAGGTTAGGCTGTTGCACGGTTGGAGATGTATCGGTAGACTCTTTAGCTTTTGGCATTATGGGTCTTCGAACAGGAGCTGAGACCTCATATAACTTGTTCAGGGATTTCACAAGCGCCGAGGCGTTTGAATATTGAGGATTAAAGATATAGGACTTTTCCTCAGTGCCGGCAGCTTCAGCTGTGTCCAGCTTGTCTCTCCATTCAAGGATGTATTTGGTTGTCTTCTCATCAGGTGAGACAACAAGAATACTGTTTAGCTGTTTAATAGGAAGGAAGAGGGGGCCGGGGTCTTTTGAAGATTTGGCCATGCTGAAACCCAGTCCTTCAAGTATCTTTGAAAGCTGGCTGATAAAATCTTCCGTTTGCCAGTAGGTTAGCCTTAGCAGAAAAATTACTTTGTTCTGGAGATAAGGTACATCAAAGGTCTCTACGAGGTCTATAACCTGCTTTATCTGAAATGACTGACCATAAAGGATAAGGACATTCTCTTTAGTGTACGGCTTTATCTGTACCCCCGACTTGTACATTTCCTTTATAAGGGGTTCTATTTCATAAGTTTTGAGATGTCTGAGTGGAACGACCTGGAGGATATCAGCAGGGCTGTCTGCGGCATCACGGCCGACTCTTATATCAAATGGTTCCTTCGGCTCGGGAGGCTTGTCCAGTATATAAAGGGCACCGGCCTTTTGTTCTACATACAGGCTGTACTTTTCAAATAGACCGATCAGAACCTCCAATGCCTTGTCCGGGGGCATGGCCTGCGGCATCCTCATGGTTATTGGCTGTTTGTTGTTCATGGTTTTTTCGTCCATAACAAACGAAACTTTTAGTGTCTCACCGAGGGCGTAGATAATAAAGTCTGAAAGAGGCATCTTCTCTACGTTGATCATTACCGGACTTTCCGCAAGTGCAAGTTGTTTCGGATCTACAGGCACCCTTTGAGGAAGCTCTTTCCCCGGCAAAGGGTTTTTAAATTTCGGGGTTTCCAGGAACACTGTCGCCCCTTCGGTTTTAGTGAGCTCAGGTTCTTCTATAACTTTCGTTGCTTTTCCTGTATTGCCCGGAAGGGTAATCGGCTTATAGGTGGTACGCTCCGGGGTAGCGCAACCAACACTGATAAAAATCAGAGTCACCAATGTAATTATGCGTATCTTCATTATCCCTCCCTAGGAGATTCTATAACTTCTTGACGTTTTTAAGGTTTCGGTAGTAGTTCAGAACTCTTTCTACATAATCACGGGTCTCTTGAATAGGAGGAACCTTGTTCTGCCCTATAACCCTTGATAGCCCGGCGTTATATGCAGCCAGGGCAAGGGAAAAATCACCGTCTAATGCAACTAAAAGCCGGCTTAAGTATCTTACTCCCCCGCGGATATTTTCTACCGGATCAAAGGGGTCGGCAACACCCATTTCCTGTGCCGTACCCGGCATCAACTGCATTAAGCCCAAGGCGCCTCTGGGTGAAATTGCCTGGGGATTAAAGTTGGACTCGGTCTTGATAACAGCACGAATAAGATCTGAGTCAACGGTAAAATGCTCGCTGGTTGAAGCAATTATAGGCTCGTAAGCCTCAATATGACAGCTAACGTTGATACCTGACATCTGTAATTTGTCTTTTTTCAAGGGCAGACGGACTTTGTGATGTCCATGGCCAGGTATGTTCGTAAAGTAGACATCGCCCCCTTTATCCCGGAATGTATAAAAATCGGCTGCTGCAACCATGCCGGGGAATAAAAGTACCGCCAGCGTCGATAAAAGAAGATTTAAAAAACCCCTGTTCAATTTTCTGTTACAGAAAAAGGCATCAGTTTTCAAATCGTTATATCTTTCGTTTTTTTGCTGGCTCATAATTATTGACATCAAATATTTTCAACTCCCGTCTCTCTTGTCCTTTTTCAACTTTAACTGAAACGCTGCTTATTTCAGTAATGATGTACCCATCGGACAACTTGCCTCCTACGGTCAAGGTAACGACGGACCCTGTATGTTCTCTGAAAACCGCTTTCTTCTCTTCGCCGTGAAGAATGCCGATCAGGGTGCAGGAACCTTCAGGTAAACTTACTGCCGTCCCGGCTCCGGATGTAGTGTAACTCCCGTCTATGGCAAAGATATTTCTCTCCTCAAGCATCTTATGGGGAACAGAAATACTTCTTATTATCTTTGTTATCTGTTCCTTTTTATCCGTTTTAGGGGGATTTACTTGAGCGGGGCGCAGATTCAAGTTAATGTCCGGTTTTCCTGCAACCAGGACAGCGATTGACAGGAAAAAAATGATAAACAGGATGTCAGGGATGTATTTTTTGATCATTTTTCTGTTCGAAAAGCGGATATAGTCAGTGAAAAAATCAGTTCCTGTCCGCTTCTGGAAATCTCCATGGATTTTATACTCAGGGCTTTTTCGCCGGTCTCCATTGTCTTGAGCAACTCTATAAATGCTCCGGGCATCCCCTTCAACCTTATTAAAACAGGTATCTCACTTAAGTTTTTTTCTGCAACAGGTTCCAGCATTTCAAAGCTTAATACAGTCAGGTCTTCCTTTTCGGCAAGCTTGACGATCTTCTCAATAACATCGGTTTGTATATACGAGGGCCTGATTTCCCTCTCATACAGGTACGGAAAAAGAACCGCCTTATCTACAGTAATAGAGTGGCTTTGGAGCTGTCTATATTTTTCAAGAAGCTGATATTTTAGCCGATAGCTTTCGTACTGTTCGCTAACCATGAGCTTTCTTTCTTCGACGGATGCATGAAGGGGGTATACAACAAATCTTATCAGGGCAAGGATAACAATTACATAGATGCCGATTTTTTTTATCTCTTTTTGTCTGTTTAGATCCGCCATGCTAATTTACCGTAGAAGTTCTATGATTAAGCTAAAGTTATATAAACCGGTACCGGAGTTCTTTAACGGCGTCCCTTTAAGTTTAACCTCTTTTACCTCACTGATACTGCCAAGCTTTTTTACTATGGCGAGAGGATCCTTTGAGGATACTGAGATCTCCAGTATATCTTCATTTAAAAACACTCTATTTATAAAACTCCCCTCCGGAAGAGCCAAGGCCAGCATGTCCATTACCGCGAGTGGCGGAGGAGTTGCTTTCAACTTCTCATTAACTTTTTTGATTATCTCCGAATAACCCTCCGCTTCCGGAGAAGTATTCATAAGGGCCAGATCTTTGGCGTTAGCAGCCGATCTTTTCCTGATTTCATCCAGAGACCGGTCATAATTCCCCAATGTCAGGTAGAGCATCGCTGCATGACCGAGGATGAGATATATTATAATCCTGAAAGCTAAGTCTCTCTTGTCCAGGAAACGATAATCTCCCTTTACTTTAAATTCGGCAAGGTGAACTCCTTCCAAATCGTCAATGCAAGGGGGGTGATCCACCGCTGCTATGTTTGTTATCTCCGGCATAAGATTATTCTTCCACTGAACCGGCTGCGGCCCGTATATTTTTATTTTTTTTATATCTGTCCCGTACTGGTCAAGGCTGTAAAAAAATTTCTCCACCTCCCCTTCCCCAAAACCGGAAGTGGAACAGGAGGTACCGGCCAGAAACTTATCTTTAGAATGGGCTAATATATTGGTAATATCTTTGTATGGAAATATTTTCACCTCGAAATCTTTCGAGGTACAGATGATATCTTCCGGTATTGCATAGCCAAAAGGGAAAATCTCTTTCACCCTGTTATACTGGTCACTCTCCCATGCCCAGATGTCCAGAAGGGTGGCTGTGCTGAGATCCTCAAAGACCCGGCAATAAAAGGCCGGCTTAGAAAGGGGAAAGATCTCTCCTATATCCAAACTGACAGCTTTAACAAGCTTTTCTTTTGGGGCAGGAGGATACTTCTTTCTGGTATAAAAGAGGTGTTCTCTGCCGACAATAAGTATTTTTTTGCCTATCCCCCATCCCCCGAAGGGTTTGAGTTTGTCAAGGCTGCCGGAGGCATATTTTACAGGTTTTTTATCCGCAACCCGGTAGACATCAAGGCCATCCTTGTGCCAGTAAGCTATCAGCGTGTCCATCATCGGCCTACTCCTCCCTCCAGTACACCACACCGTATGGAGAATATGGTTTTTCACGTGTATTCAGACCTGCCTTTATGGTGTAAAGGCTTCTCGGCCGGCCAACGCTGACAGTGACATCCAGGAAAACGGACGGGTAGAAGTATATCCCCTCTTCATTGCTTGATATCCTGCGTCCGGTCAGGGCAAACAGTTCTATGTTCGAAGCAATAGCCTTTTTTAACATGTAATCTTTCAATATCTTTAATGATTCTTCGTTTATATCCAGATAGGCCATAAGAACCTCATCACTGGCAGTGTTTGGATTAAAACCAGTGTTGGGAAGCATGGTCAGATAGGGCTGTATTTTGTCATATAATTCCGTGTCAAACCCTTTAATAAACTTAAGCTCATCCATATACTGCAAAGGGTAGTTCCTGGGGGTATAGGGAAGACCCTCACCCCGGTAGTAAAACGCTTCGGCCCCATTTATCCTGGATAAATCGTCGGCATCTATCCAGTCTCTCAGGCTGTCTATCTGACCTGAAACATTATCCATGCCCCATATTTTTCTGAATAATCTCTCCATCACTGTCACATTCAAACTGGCAAGAGACAACATGCCGTTGCTGTCCTGGAGGCGAACATAAATATCGTCTGTAAGTAAAACCTCCTCACCGTTCAGGGGAAGCGCTTTCAAGTCGGCTATATTTTCACAGCCGGAGACAGTAATCTCTTTACGTGTAAGCTGACCGTTCAGAACAAGGTAAATAATAGTATCATAGGCCGACCTGGCCTTTAATATGGCTTCAGCTTTGGTTTTTAAACCATCAGAGGCCTTAATGTGCTCTCTTACCAGCCAGTTGAATCCTATTCCCACAGTGATGATAACCGATGCTATAAGTATCATCAGTATGGTCGCCGATCCCCGGCTACCTGGAGTATACCTCATTGTAGGTCGTCTTCGCCAAGGAATTTACGTTAATATTGAAGATAAGGCTTCCTGCCCCCTCATCACGATTGTATGAGATTTTTACAAGCGAGGGAAGCACCTTCATCCTGTTCCCTTCGAAACTACTATACCATCCATATTTTCTGCTGAGGATGTCATAACCATAGAAATTGAATTCTATACTTTTCATTCCTTCCAATAGTTTAAGGGATTTTCCCTTCTTATAATCACCGAATATGTAATCTCTATCAATTTCCTCATAAGACTTTGTATAAACGGGGATCTCATAATACACGAGGGAACGCTTTCCGTCAGCTTCAGACTCCTTTGCCAGCCAGGCCACGACCGGAACATCACCGGCGAACGGCGCCAGGGAGATGTAAGAGATATCCGACTGAGAACCCTTAAAATAGGGAAACCACCCGTCGTCCCTGGTATAGACATAATAATCTATCGATGAATTCAAGCTCTTATCTATCCATATCTTCTTTGCATAATCCCAGAAACCCAGGCCCTTCTCCACCAGACCATGATACTGTCTTAATCCCTGATCGAGTGCCATACCTGCAAGCATCAACATCGCCGTAAAAATAGCCATGGCCACAAGCACCTCTATGAGGGTATAGCCCTTAGAACAACGATTCTTCCGGCGAATACAATGTTTTGTGTTTGAACACATTGATCTGATATTCCTTGGCTATTCCTCTATAATTAAGGATAAAATTTACCCTGTAGAGAAGAAGCTCGTGGATGGAAGGGGCGGCGAATTCTAATTCACCTTTTATTGGCCTTGTTTGACCTAATAACTTAGCTTTCCAACTCAAGGTTACACCATCACCCATCTCCTCCATCCCGGTTTTCTTATCCAATTCCAATGTCTTTACAAGACCTGCCGTCTGTATAAGCTTCGATGAAATGACATTTGATTGGTTACTCTTCTCGATATAGCCATAACCCATCCTGAAAAGATACATAGTAGCGGCAATACTTGCTGTAAGTATCAAGCCTGCTATCAGGATCTCGATGACAAGGAACCCTTCCTCCTGATTTTTTCTCCACTCCCTTAAAAAAATGGAAGGGTCTCGTCTCATACCTTGCCGGCTTTCTCTAAAACAAGGTCTCCTAACGGTGCCTTAACGCTCAGGTAATAAGCCTGATCACTTACATATATCCGGACTATGCCGCCGGAAGTGGTGCCGTTTCTATAGAAAGTTATGGTCTGGTCAATCTGCACGTGGGTATCGGCAAAGGACTTCTGAAGACCGTTGACTGTCATCACATCATTCATAGAGGATAAAGTGTTTCCCTCGCTGTATAAAAAAGATTCCAGCCTCAGCCCGGAAACGAAGACCATTATCTCCATGGCCTTCATGGATGCCTTGTAACTGTTATACATACTGAATGAGATCGGCAGGCTTACAGAAAGCATGATACCTACAATGGATATCACCAGGAAAATCTCTATCAGGGTGAACCCCTTCTTATTCATCTTTGACCTGAAAATCTCTATAATTTTATGTTTACTACACTCATTACCGTAAGGATCAATGATACAACGATCAATCCAACTATAAGTCCCATTATGACGATGATTACTGGTTCTACTAATACAAGCACCTTCTTTGTGGTGTTCTTGAATCTCTCATCAAATACTTGATAAAGTTCAAAAAATATCTCCTTTAGATTCCCGCTTCCTTCGCCTACCCTTATCATATTGTGCATCATTTCCGGTAGAAATGGAACCTGTGAAAAGACATCGGCGATCTTCCTGCCCCCTTTTATCTGTTCAATGAGAGCCTCGATGGGGTTCCTGAGCCGGGGGTTTTGGATAATAGCGGCAGAGAGTTTCAGCGCTTTGATAAATTCGATACCGCTCTGAAGCGTAGAGTACATAGCGTAGGAAAACCTTGAGAGTTCCAGATTTAATATAAGCCTGCCAACAAGAGGAAGGTGTAACAAATAGTTATAGAGGCTTGGAAGCTTCAACTTTGAAGGATTAATCTTTTTCCAGAGGATAATGGATATTATTACAAATCCCGCCGCGAGGAAAAGATTGGTAAAGCTTAACCATCCGCTTATGGTATAGAGAATTTTGGCCGGCAGAGGAGGGGCAACCGTACTGGCGCCGAAGATACTGAAAAACCTGGGGATAATAAAATTGAAAATAACAAGAAGGGTTACAATGCTGGCGAAGATGAGAAACAAAGGATAAGTAAGGGCATTTCTGATCTCTCCTTTAAACTGTATCTGGAATTTGTAATACTGGGCAATGTTTTCGAAGGCCGTCTGAAGGTTCCCCACTGCTTCTCCTACATGGACCATAGTTACAAACAGGGAACTGAAACGCCCCGTTAAGCTGAAGGCTTGTGCTACATTCTTTCCGGCCTTGATATCCGACAGCACCAGAGAAAGTAATTCCCTGAGTTCCTGGTTCATGGACGGATTCATCAGAAGTTTAATGGCATTATCTATCCTTATGCCGGCCTTGAGGAGGATACTCAACTCCCTGGAGATATTGTACACATCCTGATCGCCGAATCCCTTTTTAAGGGAAAACATCTTTTCCCTCTTGGGCTTTTTCCCCGCAAGCTCTATAATCGTAAGCCCTTGCTCCCTTAGCTTAGTAACAGCATTCTTTCTGTCAAGTGATGAGATGACGCCTTTGATTTCCCGCCCGGAGGGATCAATACAATTGTAGGTAAATTCGGTCAGCATACCCTCAGAATCTCCTCCACCGTGGTTATTCCCCTTGCAACCTTGATCATTCCGTCTTCTCTGAGTGTTCGGAAGCTGCCGTTATTACGCAGCGTTGCCCTTAAAGATTCGAGAGACCGCTTCTTAAGAAAGATCTCACGGAGCTCATCCGTATACTCAAAGAGTTCAAAGACGGCAGACCTGCCCCTGTAGCCGGTTCCCGCACACTTGGAACATCCATCTCCTCTCTTAAAGGTCAGTCCTCCTTTCAGCATACTGCCATACCTCTTACCTATCTCGCGAATGTTATATTCGTTTAAAACATCCTCCATCGGGCTGTCATCACGGCTGCAGAAGGGGCAGTTTTGCCTGACTATGCGTTGAGCGATTACGCCGATGACAGAAGCATTGATCAGGTAATCCTCTACTCCCATCTCGATTAGTCTGAAGAGGCTGCTTGGGGCATCATTTGTGTGAAGAGTAGAAAGGACCAGATGACCTGTTAATGCCGACTGGATGGATATTGCAGCGGTTTCGCTGTCCCTTATCTCACCAACCATGATCACATCGGGATCGTGCCTTAAAATAGAACGCAGGGCGCCGGCAAAGGTCAGCCCTATCTCGTCTTTAACCTGAATTTGATTGATTCTCTCCAGTTGATACTCCACCGGGTCTTCTATGGTGATAATCTTTCTCTCATTAGTGTTTAAGCGCGTCAACATGGAATAAAGAGTAGTTGTCTTGCCCGATCCTGTAGGGCCCGTAACTAAAAGGATGCCGTGCGGCCGTGAGATAAGACCTGAAACAGTTTTCTTGTGATCCTCTTCAAGTCCAAGATATCCAAGATCAAAAGAAAGCTTTTCCCGGTAAAGGAGTCTCATGACCAGACCTTCACCGCTTATAGTTGGTATAGTAGAGACCCTGATATCGAGGAAAAGCGAGGCGATTTTCGTAGCAAATTTTCCGTCCTGTGGTAATCTCTTCTCAGCTATATCAAGTCCAGCCAGAAGTTTTACCCTCGACACCGTGGCCAAATAAAATGGCTCTTCCATGGTATCCATATTATGAAGAATGCCGTCAATCCTGAACCTTATCCTGTATTTCCCCTCCGCAGATTCGATATGAATGTCTGAGGCTCTGAGTTCAACGGCTTTACTCAAAATTCCGTTAAGATACTTAATCACCGGCGCCTCAAAGGCCATTTCCTTCAGTTTTTCAGTATCTTCTTCTATGGAAAGTGAAACAAAGTTTCCGCCTTGCTCAGATGAGTAACTTTTTGACAGCTCCTCGATAATTTCTTCTGTAGCAAGAGATAGATGAATATTATACCTTGTTGCGTTAACTACATAGTCAGATATTGAGTATTTAAAGGGATCATTGGTAACAGCATATAATACCCTGTTCTCGTGATCTATTTTTAAGGGAAGGAAATTATTCCTGATCAGAAAACCATAATCAAGCTTATCATTAAGGTAGGTAACAAGAGCGTCATCCTCCTCCCAATCACCACTGAAAAGGGGGATATTAAGCTGCTGGGACAATGCTTCAATGAGTTGATTTTCCGTGATAGAGCCAAGATGAAGGAGAATCTGACCGATATGCCCGCCGAGATCCTTCTGTAACTCAACGGCCTTATTGAACTCCCCTTCTTTCACGCCGAAGCGGTCTTCTAAAATATGGCGCAAAAACATGGCTACCAATTTGTAATGGATTTATCGCCGAGGTTATCTTCAGACCCGAGGGAATAGAGGTCAAAAGGGCCGTGATCACCAGGGCTCTTGAACTGATAATCCCTTTTCCAGGGATCCTTGGGTAAACGCTGCTTGGAAAGATATGGCCCCCTCCAGTTCGGGTCCGACGATTTTAAAAGTTCTTCCAGAGTCTCCGGATATCTGCCAACATCAAGCTTAAATGATAATATCCCCGAGGAGAGCATCTCAATCTGAGCCTTGGCTATTTCCTCTTTTGACCTCTCGTATCGGCCAATCAGATTCGGCGCAATGAGGGATGCTATGAGCCCGATTATTGCTACTACAATAAGTATCTCTATCAGGGTAAATCCGTTCTGCCCCACTTTCTTTCTTTTCATAATTTACCTTCTTTAATAAAGAGGTTACAGATTTCAATTACGAATACTACAGATTTTAAGATGTGTCAAAGGGTTGTTTGAGAAATGGTTTGGTGGCGGTAAAGAAAATGAATAGAAGCCGCAGGCTTGAGACCTCCTTTTCTGCCGGGCATGTCATATAAGAGAGATGTTCATTCTTACTCCCCTAATGCAAGAACCAACGCTGATAGTTCCTTGATCTGGTCGCGTAGTGCTGCCGCCTTCTCAAACTCAAGATTCTTTGCCGCACTTTTCATCTCTTTCCTCAATTGTGTGATCCGAGAGGTGATGTTTCCCTCTGAAATGTATGTCTCCGCCTCTTCTGAAATTTTGGGCACTTTGACGTAATCTGCCTCATAAACCGACGACAGGATATTATGGATGGATTTCTTGATGGTCTCCGGGGTAATATGGTGCTCCTCGTTATATTGCTGTTGCACCGCCCTCCTTCTGTTCGTCTCGTTAAGACACGCCTGTATCGAATTAGTTATCCTGTCACCGTACATGATGACCTGGCCCGATACATTTCTGGCAGCCCTTCCGCTGGTCTGTATCAGCGATCGTTCTGAGCGGAGAAAACCTCCTTTATCAGCATCGAGAATGGCTACCAGAGAAACTTCCGGAATATCGAGCCCCTCACGTAAAAGATTGACCCCCACCAGGACATCAAATTTGCCGAGTCTCAGATCACGGATAATGTTCACCCGGTCCAGAGTGTGAACATCAGAGTGGAGATATCTTACCCTTACCCCAAGACCTTCATAGTAGGAGGTCAGGTTTTCTGCCATTCTCTTGGTAAGTGTGGTGACTAGAACCCTTTCGCCTTTACCTTCCCTTTCGCGGATTTCTCCGAGTAGATCGTCAACCTGGTATTGTGTTGGTTTTAAAATAATCTCCGGGTCCATCAGGCCGGTTGGCCGTACAATCTGCTCCACTATACGCCCCTTGGCTTTACTTAATTCATAATCGGCAGGGGTAGCCGAGACATAGATTCTCTGGTAACAAAAGTTTTCGTATTCTTTAAACATCAGGGGACGGTTATCAAGCGCGGAGGGAAGCCGAAAACCGTGATTGACCAGTGTCTCTTTTCGTGATCTATCACCTCTGTACATTCCCACCAGTTGGGGCATGGTAACGTGGCTCTCATCGCAGATGATCAGTACATCCCGGGAAAGATACTCCATCAGCGTGGGAGGCGGTTCCCCCGGACTTCTGCCGGTAAGATGACGGGAATAATTTTCAATGCCACTGCAGTAGCCCATCTCTTCCATCATCTCGATGTCGAATCTGGTCCGTTGTTCCAGCCGCTGGGCCTCGAGCAGCTTGTTCTGTGCATGCAACTCCTCAAGTCTGACCATCATTTCCTCCCTTATTGAGGAAATGGCCCTTCTCATGTTGTTCCTCGTCGTCACATAGTGACTGCCGGGGTAAATGGCTATTCTATTAAGGCGACTCAGCTTTTTTCCCCGAAGAGGATCTGCCATAGAGATGGTCTCTATGGTATCTCCGAAAAATTCTATCCGGATAGTTCTGTCTTCCTCGTAAGGAGGAAAGATTTCAACCACATCACCCCGGACACGGAAAGTGCCCCGGTGAAAGTCAATATCATTGCGTACATACCGGATCTCCACAAGCCTCCTCAGCAGTTCATCCCGCGGGAGTTCCATGCCCTCTTCCACCGTGAGCAACATGCCGCAATAGGCATCGGGAGAACCGAGTCCGTATATACAGGAAACACTGGCCACAATGATAACATCATTTCGCTCCAGGAGAGAATGGGTAGCAGAATGGCGCAACTTATCAATCTCCTCGTTAATCGCGGAGTCTTTTTCAATATATGTATCTGTGCTGGGGATATAGGCCTCGGGCTGATAATAGTCATAATAGCTGACAAAATACTCGACGGCATTTTCCGGAAACAGGGTCTTGAATTCTTCGTAAAGCTGGGCTGCCAGGGTTTTGTTATGTGCAATGATCAGAGCAGGTCTCTGAACAGTTTGTATTACATTGGCAATGGTAAAGGTCTTTCCCGAACCTGTCACACCTAGGAGGACCTGGTGGTCGTACCCCAATTCCAAGCCCTCAACCAACCGTGCGATAGCCTGCGGCTGGTCACCTTTAGGCTCTACTTCCGCTACCATATTGAATCTGTTCAAAGCTCTCCTTATATACTCCCGACAACATTGTAAACATCGAAGCTCCTCTTGATTCCCTTTATGGAAACAGGAGGCACTTTTTCTGCCTGAACCATATCCCGAACCTGCCTGTATGTTTCATCACAGATGAGGATCTGATTTGCTCCGGCGATACTTACCAGTCTCGACGCCAGGTTTACAGGAGGACCAAAAACAGTATACTCCTTTTTCCTTGGAGAACCAAAGATCCCTGCCATTACCTCGCCGGTACTGATCCCGATGCCGACAGAAATCTGTCTGTCCGTACTGCGCAATTTATTGACCCTCACCATCTCTTCTCGCATCTTGATGGCGCTCATTACTGCCCTTGCTGCATCATCGTTATAGGCTACCGGTGCCCCGAAGATTCCCATAATACTATCACCGATATGTTTGTCGAGAGTTCCGTTATATTCGAAAATGATGCTGTCGAGAGGTAAGAAAAAATAGGTGTTCAACATATCGGAGAGTTCCTGTGGGCTCATATTTTCAGAAATCTCCGAAAAACCGCGAATATCAATGAAAAGGACGCTCACCTTCTGTTTTTGGGGAGTAATATTTTCTCCTTTCCTGTGAAGCTCAGTAAGAACTTGCTCAGACACAAACTGCTTTAAGCGTTTCTTTATATTATATTCCCGGACCTTTGCCCGCAGCTCGACATTTTCAAAAGGCTTTGTTAGAAATCCATCTATGCCTGCATTGACCGCTTCAATAGCATTTCCCATGGTGGCATAACCGGTAAGCATTATCCGTGTTATCTCGGAATTGATTTTTCCAATCTCCTTGAGCGTTTCCATACCATCAATGCCGGGCATCTTAAAATCGGAAATCACAGTTTCTATGTCCTTACTGTTATCCTGAATATTCCTTATTGCTTCTTCTCCACTGGCTGCCAGAAAAATCGAATAACCATCTATCTCGAGGACCTTTCTCAACGCCCTCCTCACACCCTCTTCATCATCTACAATCATCAGGCCCATCATTGTTCTTTCCTCCTGCAAGGGATCTCTATGGTAAAGGTGGAACCCTTTTCCTTCTCGCTTGCAATGTAAATATCTCCACCGTGTCTCTTGATAATTTCATGGGATATATATAGACCCAATCCTGTTCCCTCGCCAACTGGTTTAGTTGTAAAAAAGGGTTTGAAAATATCTTTAAGCTCATCGTCGGACATTCCCTTCCCCGTATCGCGACATTCAATGAAGACAGTATCTGTGTCCTCCTTGTAACCTGTGGCCAGTGTAATTTTACCACCGTCTTCGGGCAACGATTGAAGCGCATTCTTTATTATATTGATAAATACCTGGCCCAGAGCGGCAAAGTTTCCCTCCACATCGGGTAAATCTTCGTCAAGTTTAATCTCTATGTTAACAGGAAGGTATTTGTATTGATTGTGCAAAACCCTCAGGGTATCATCAATAACGGCATTGACATTAACCGCCTCAACGAAAGTTTCTTTCTGGCGGGAAACATCCAGTAAACTCTTTACTATATCCCCTGCCCGCTTCAGCTCTCTTAAGGAGAACATCATATCATCCAACACCTCGTCCCGGTCTCCTTCCCGGATTTCCCACCTGTTGATATGATCTACACAGGTCTGGATAAGGCTCGAAGCGCTGGAGAGGGGATTGTTCAGTTCGTGAGCTGTGCCGGCAACAAGCTGTCCGATTGCCGCAAGGCTCTCCGACTGTATAAGCTGTTTCTGTGTCCTCTCCTTTTCCTCCAATGCCTGGCGGAGAGCGGCTGTTCTTTTTTCCACTAACTTTTCCAGATCAAGGTTGAGTTTTTCAAGTTCTTCGTAGGTCTTCGCATTCTCTATGGCTGTTGCACTCTGGTTTGCAATGGTGGTAAGAAGTTCCAGATCACCATAAACAAATAACTCCCCCGATTTCTTCTCTCCCAGGGCGATCATTCCGATTAATCTATCCCTTGATATCATGGGAACAATCAACAATGCATGACTGATATCAAAAACATGAATTATCTGTTCCCTCTCAACCGGAGCAGCAAGCAGCTTCTCTTCAAGGAAGGATTTACTCAAAGGCCTTTTGTATCCCAGAAGAAATTCAACTATGGGATGAGTGTAATTAAACAGGCTCTCTCCCGACCCATTCGCAGATTCTTTACCATCCGTATCAAATTGGAAATGTCCTTTTTCGTCACTATAGATCAAAAGACCAACATTGGTGACCTGTAAGGCGGCAGCGATAGACTGGAGTAAAAGATTTTTGATCTGGTAAAATCTTAACAGAGATGTCATCTCTCCGCTGATCTCTTTCAGGAGCTTCTGATAATCATATTTCCCCCGGTAAAAAAGATTGTCTATAAATGACTGCACCTTCTCCCTGAGAGGATTGAACAGCAGGACCATCACTAAAGCAAGAATAAGAGGGAGGAGCACAAAGTTTTCATTATCTCCATATCCCATAAAAAAGGAGTTGAAGATGTAAATAATCAACAGATAGAATATGGTAAGAATACTTGTCAGGGTAAAATAGATCGTACCCCTTCTGGCTACCGTACCGATATCGATAAGGTCATATTTAAGTACACCGTAGGCCATAAAAATAGCTGGGATGAAGCTGAAATTACCCGGAGGATAAATCTCGAAACCACTGACCGGAAGGATGCCCAGGGCAAGCAACAGGGCGGTAAAACTTGATCCACCGAGGATGTACTTTATCCTGTTTTTCTGGAGATTATCCTTTGCCTTTCCCAGTCCCACAAACAAGGTAACAATACAGTAGAGAACCGTAAAGCCGGCCATTACTGAAAAGACGTGGTAGACCGGACCAGCCTTGGCGATTGTCCCAAAATCATAATAATATAATCCGCTGATGAAAAGGTCGGAAGGGATAAAAAAAAGAAGAAGCAAGCTGAAAATGTAAGCAATATACTCAAGCCACTTTCGTCCTGAAATACAGAGGAACGAATGAACAAACTGGATATAAATGGGCGGGCTGAAGACGGATAAAAAATATGTTATCCTATCCACCTTAAGGGCCAGTGTTTTATCAGGAATTACAGAAACGAGGGTAACATCGGCATTAATGATGGCGCTCAGAATACATATTCCCGAAAATAAGATGTTTGTGCGGTTTTTCCTCCCCCGAAGAAAGGAAATCAGGGCAAGGCATAAGAGAACGAAGAAACCTAAAAACGGGGGAATAGCATAAGACGTTCGCAGAAAGTTTTGAAACATATCCCCTCCCTTAGCCCAGCTTCCACATAAACGTTAGTTGTTGAGTGCCAGGACATCGATAACGGAAAAATGTGCCAGCACATAGCAAACAAAGTTCTCTGACAATCGAATAGCTATCACGTAATTCTGTGAACACCAAAATAGATACG
>JBAZOY010000048.1:0-18738 GCA_041648505.1 Syntrophales bacterium
CGCAGGCAAAGCGCTGGCCCGACGAACAGGAATCACATAGAGGCGGACATGCTGGATGAGGAGTCGATTATCTCTAAAGTCCAAATTCTATTCGGAAAGCATGGACGTAGATGTGGCGGGCATAAGCAGGAAGGTAAGTGCGCATTACCCGGGGAGGTCTGCATGTTTGCCGCAAGGCTACTATTGCCGTGAGGCAATGGGATGAACAGCAGAAGTCAGCAGAGGCCATAGTAATTGTCGCAAGATGATGAAGGGCTGAATCTGTTATAAGAAGCTAAGCTAAAATTCTGAAGCCATGACTAGAAGTTCCGCAAGGAAGCCACAATCAAAAGTAAGGGACGGAATCCCTGAGTTATGAATAGGCGGTTAAATGGTGCAGGCATTGAGGCTAAAGAGCAGAAGATGACAGAAACCGCTGTATACGGAACCGTATGTACAGTGGTGTGAGAGGACGGCGGGAGTAATCCTGCCTCCTACTCGATGGAATGAAAGCCTTTGGAATAACAAGAGTTAGATTAAATAGAGGATTGCGATGGAATTCCTAAAAAAACTATTACTCGTCAAACAAGAAATATCCCAAAAAACTCTGCGTCTTAAATTAAAGACAGCGCTATTTGTATCTATTGCTGCGGTCGTTTTCTTTTCGATTCTTATACTGCTAGTTTCTTATTTTGGATACACTGTGTTATTTGATAAAGGATTAGAGAGCCAGAGCGAAATGGCGCGCACTCTGGCGTCTGCGGTAGATTCTACTATTGAGAAACAAGTAGAGATGTTAAAGCTGAATGCTAACACTCAATTTGTGATAGATGCGTTAAAACAAAATAATTTGAAATACCGCGTAATGGGGGAGAGGGAGGTACAGCGTTATTTAATGGATGCAGATAAAAGATGGATTGAGGCGCCTGATGAACATCCCTTGATAAAAGAATATTCCGGGAATAAGCTTAGCGGCCGGTTAAAGGAACTGAAGGGAGGCAATAAAGAATTAGTCAGTTTGACCGTTACAGATAAATTTGGCGGTTTAGCCGGCTCCACAACAAGGACTCAAGGGTTTTATAGCTTTGATAAGGATTGGTGGCTGGATTCATATGCAAAGGGCCGCGGCAAGCCTTTTATCGGAAATGTTGAATACGATGAGCAGAGTAATTTATGGTGTTTGCCCTTTGCCGTTCCGATTGAAGATGAAGCTGGAACCGTTATCGGCATATATAAAGCACAAGTCAGCCTTGGTGCTTTTTTTAAGCCGTTGTTAAATTTTAAAATAGGCAAGACTGGGAACGCTGTTTTGGCAGATGATAAGGCATATCTTGTGTATCATTATAAAGCCGCACCTTTTGCTAATAAATTCTGTGAATATGGGGAATTCCAGAAGACGCTGCAAAACAGCGAAAAGTGGGGGGTATTAGACAGCGCTTATTTTAATCATGGGAAAATGTTGGTAGCCTATGCACAAGTCCTTCCGCCAGCATATTTTTATCAAGCGCCGTCTTTAGCGGTCAATTCAGAAGTCAATCGACCGTTTTTGTCAGCCGAAGGAATTAGCTGGTTTGTGTTTGTAGGGCGGGATTTAAGGGAAATATTTGCTCCTTTAAATAAGTTGATTCTTATTATGATTCTTGTCGGGATAGCGCTGACGATTATATTGGCCTTATCCGTATTTATTTTAAGCGTTCAGGAACACCCTGGTTCCATATTGCAAGTGATCAAGGAAACTCCGGCGGCAAAACCGGAAGAGGAAAACTCTAACATTATTGAAAGAGAAAGGCTTACGCGTTTGCCGAAAGAAGAAAATAATAAATGATATTGAAAAAAGTAATCTGTTTAATATTTATAAGCGCGTTGATTTTCTTGCAAGCTAGCCTGCTATTTGCTTTGCCGGAAGGCGAGCAGGTGGAAGCTGGCAGCGCAACTTTTGACCGGCCGGATCAAGCCACCTTAAATATCCAAGCCGATGATAAGACCGTTATCAATTTTAATTCCTTCAATATCAATCAGGGCGAGACAGTCAATTTTATCCAGCCCTCTGCCAGCTCTTCGCTTTTAAGCCGTGTTACAGGCGGCCAGATGAGCCAGATATTTGGCATACTCAACGCAAACGGCATACTTTTCTTAATTAATCCACAAGGGATCTATTTTGGCCCAACAGCAAAGGTTAACGTGAATAGTTTTGTTGCTTCTACGTTAGATATCTCCACTAATAATTTTCTTGCCGGAAACTATATCCTTGAACACAATTCAAGTTCTCCATACAGTCAAATCCTAAATCAGGGAATTATCACCGGGAACAATATCGCGCTTATCGCAAGTGCGGTAGCTAATCAAGGCACAGTTATCGGCCGCTTAGGCAAGGTGTTCTTTATATCCGGAGATAGGGCTACGGTAAGTTTTGATGCTAAGAGCATGATTCAGGTAGAAGTTAACGAAGAGACAAGCGGTAAAGTATTTGGTAAGGACGGAGTTGAGGTTAAAGACGCAGTAGCAAATTCCGGCACCGTAGAGGGCGCGCAGGTTGTAATGGAAGCAAGAGTTGCCGCGGATATCTTTAAAAATGCGGTTAACCAGCAGGGGATTATTAAGGCGACCGGATTCAATGAAGAGGACGGCGCAATCTGCGTTACCGCTAATAGGGATATCCAGATTTCGGGAAATATCTCAATAGAAAATAATCCTTCTCTCCAAACAATTCAAAATTCCTCCTGGGGTTCTATAACAGTGGATGCTAAGTTTAATTCTACGGGAAGCACTACACTTAGGGCATTTAAAGATATTCTGGTGAATGCTGATATTAATACAGAATCGGGGGACCTTGAGCTTCTGGCGGATGCGGATTTGGACGGAACTGGTTCTTTCAAGCAGGCATCCGGAACTCTTGTTGCGACAAATAATCCTGACAGCGCAGTTGATAAGCAAGGTAAACCAGTGGGCGATATTACGATTCAGTCTTCGGGCGAAAGTACATTGGCTAATATTGATGCTGCGGCTAATCTTATTTTAAAGCAGGGCGGGGCGCCGGCAGTCTTTAACCAATGGCCTGATGCGCGGATTACTACTGGAGGTTCCATAGTAATTAATCCGGGAGTAACGCTTAATGCCGCCAATACCCTTTATGAAATCGGCAAAGACTGGGTGAACTTAGGTAATTTTAATGCGCAGTTTTCAAAAGTTTCACTGGTGTCGGAAAGAGATGCCTTAGTCAGGGGAAATAATGTTTTTTACGATTTTTCAATTACGGTGCCGGGTAAAATTGTCCGGTTTGACGGCGATTCCACCCAGGCTATTTTGAGAAATTTAACCTTAAGGGGCGAATATGGCAAGTTACTAGTTTTAAAGTCCATAGAGCCGCCGAAACAATGGAAAATCAATCCGCAAGGAGTAACAGATATAGTTTATACTTTGATTGGCGATTCGGTGAATATCCGCGGGCCTCCGCTAAAGGCCATACATTCCTCTTCTTCAGGAAACCTCACTAATTTTGACCTTGACCCGTATTGGACGGGACAGGGCCTATCTTATTTTTGGTCTGATCCCGATAACTGGGATACAGGAACCACTCCTACCGCATTTGATACCGTTACTTTTGATGGCATAACCGGATTAAACCCCAATAAAAATTCAATAATAGATGTTTTCTTTAGCGGCACTATTGATAACCTGATTATTGACGGTTACGCCGGCACCCTCACTTTAAATCGCGACCTTACCTTAAGAGGCAACTTCATCCACAATAGCGGAAATTTCGATCCCGCCACTTATACCGTAACCTTTATTGACGCTTCCAAACCTTCCTATATATACGGAAACAATACCTTTTATAATTTAACCTGCATAACTCCCGGAAAAACCCTCATCTTTGAGGCAAATTCCCTTACCACCGTTACGAATACCCTGACTATAGAGGGGCAAGACGGTAATTATATTACCCTGAAATCCTCTATTGCCGAAAAAGGCAAGGAATTCGGCATTTACATTAATTCCGTAAGCGATGCTGAAGGCAATCCTTACTTAGAATACCTGAATGTCTACTATAGCCGTGCCTTTGGCCCAGTTATTCCCGTTCCAGCCAAGCATTATTATATCCCCGCGGAATTGAATATTGACTGGGATGATACGCATACCTGGACCGGCACGACCAGCAATTTATGGAGCGTTGGCAGCAACTGGGGCGGGAGCGCGCCTGGCCCCGGAGATGACCTCGTATTCCCCGAAGGCGCCTCAAACCTTTCCACGATTAATGATATTATTTCCGGCACTTGTTTTGCTAATATCACCATTTCAGGGAGCGGTTATACCTTAGCTGGTAATCTTCTCGGGTTAACAGGCAATTTGACTGACAGCGCTGCCTCCGGAGGAAACACCATAAGCTTAAGTCTAATATTAGGCCCGAATCAGACTATCAGCGTTACCAATGCCGCCCAGACACTGACTATAAGCGGTGTTTTAACCGACACCGGTGGCATTAGAGGTTTTACCAAGGCGGGTTCGGGAACGCTGGCGCTCGCTGCTGCCAATGATTACACCGGCACAACCACCATTAACGCAGGGATCTTATGTTACGGGACAAACGATGCCATTTTAACCGGCGCAATAACCATAAACGGCGGGACATTGGATTTAAACGGCTACTCTGATGTCATTGGCGCTTTGACCATGACCGGCGGAAGTATCACTACCGCAGCCGGCACGCTTACCTTAGGCGGCGATGTGATTACCAACGCTGCTTCTACCAGCGCTACCATAAGTGGCAACCTTGACTTAGGCGGCGCTACCAGGAACTTCACTGTTTCCGACGGAGCAGCGGCAGAAGATATGGTGATTTCTGCTGTAATAAGCTCAACCAGCGGGGTGTATGGCATCACCAAGGCCGGCACAATCGCAAGTTTACTCGGCACCGGGACGCTGGTCCTAACAGGCGCCAACACCTATACCGGCCCGACTACAGTAAACGCAGGCGTGCTTAATATACAACATAGCACAGCCCTCGGAACTACTTTGACCGGTACAACCGTGGCCAGCGGCGCGGCCCTACAGATTCAGGGAGGCATAACCATAGGCAACGAACTCTTGACTCTAAGCGGTGCTGGTATTGCCGATGCCGCGGGTGTAGCGATTACCGGCGCGTTAAGGAATATATCCGGCAGCAACGCCTGGGGAGGCGATATCACATTAGGAGCGGGATACACGCGCATTAATTCAGATAGCGGCAGCCTTACCCTGAATGGCGCTATCTACGGCCCTACCTTTGCCCTGACAGTAGGAGGAGCAGGTAATACCACTATATCCGGAGTCATCGCAACTACCACCGGCGCGTTGACCAAAGACGGAGACGGCACGCTTACGCTTGGCGCGGCTAATATCTACACCGGCGCCACTACCATAAGCACTGGCACGCTCACCTTGTCGGGTTCAGGCACAGCCCTGCACTCTGCCTTCACTATTCAAACCAACGGCACACTCACTCTGGACAATAGCGGCACAAACAACACCAACCGCCTCGGTGATGCCCTGGCAGTAACGCTGTATGGCGGTAATTTTAATTTTATCGGCAGCCCCAGCGCGGCTGCTTATGAGTTAGCAGGAGTCGTTACTTTGGGTTCGACCAGCTTAAACGGCGCCAACACCATAACTATTACTCCCGGAGCTGGCGGCTCTACGACCATGACTTTTGTCAGCCTCACTAAAACCGCAGGCGCCACGGTTCTTTTTAGAGGCACGGATTTAGGCTCTGCGCCGGCTGCTAATGTTTCTACGCTTATGTTCTATGCACCGCCTACGCTAACAGGCGGTGGCGGAGCTGCAGGCACAACCACGGTGAGCATCTTAAGAGGCGCCTTTGGCGATGCCTCATTGTCCGGAACAGGAACTGACATGGTCACCTACAATGTTGGCAATACTAATGGCCTCAGGCTTTTAAACGGAGCCGGGTTTAGTGGTGAATATGAGACTGTCTCGTTAGCTGTTGCCAATACGAATGTAAAACTCTCATCCAGCGTGGCTCCTACTGCCAGCGCGACGATTAATTCACTGATATTGAATTCCGGCGGTGCGGTAGCTAGCTCTATATATACTACCACCTTTACTACCGGCAACATCATCAGCTTTACAGGTAATGCCGGGATAAACGACACTACCCTTATCGCCTTTGGCGCAGCTGAAGCATGCCTGCTTACCCTTGGTGATCTGACCATATCTAGTCTCATTACCGGCACCGGCGGCCTGACCAAATCCGGAACCGGGACCCTTACTTTTAGTTTTGCCAACACCTATACCGGCACAACCGTAATTAATGCAGGAACGCTTTTATACGCTACAAATGACGCCATCTTTACCGGCAACGTAAACATCTACCTTGGGACATTGAATCTTGCCGGCTTCTCTGACGCTATTGGAGTCTTGGCCATGACCGGCGGCAGTATTACTACCGCAGCCGGCACACTTACCTTAGGCGGCAATGTCACCGGTAATGCCTGTATTAGCACGGCTACAATCAGCGGGAATCTTGACCTGGGAGGAAACACGCGCAGCTTTACTATTGCCGACGGGCTTGTTGAGGATGATATGGTGATTTCTGCGGTAATTAGCGTAACTGAACTATGCGGAATTACCAAGGCCGGCACAGGCAGGTTAGTCCTTTCCGGAGCCAATACTTATACCGGCCCAACCACAGTAACCGCCGGCGCTCTTAGCGTATCAACACTCGCAGACGGCGGCTCTCCCAGTAATATCGGCGCTTCTACCAATTCCGAATATTGTTTAGTCCTCAATGGCGGCACACTTATTTATACCGGAGGCCCGGTGAGTATTGACCGGCTTTTTAGCGTGGGTACATCCGGCGGCATCAACAATTCCGGAAGCGGCACACTTACTTTTAATAACACCGGCGCCATAGGCCTTCCTGTCAGCGGCGCGCACACCCTGACCATCACCGGCTCCAATAACCTAACTTTAGCCGCTATCATTGCCGACAATGGCGGCGCTACTGCCATTATTAAAAACTGGACAGGAACTCTTATCTTGAGCGCTGCCAATGTATATAGCGGCGCAGTAACGGTCAATGCCGGCACTTTAACTATCCAGAACAGCACTGCATTAGGCAGTGCAATCGGCGCCACTACCGTAGCCAATGGCGCAACTTTACAGATAGACGGAAGCGATTTTTCTATCAGCGATGCCCTTACTATAACCGGCACAGGCATCAACAGCATAGTCGCCCTGCGTAACCTTGCCAACAATAATACTTGGTTGGGTAATATTACCTTAGGCACAGGCGGCGCCATCATCACTACTGATGCTGGTAACCTGACTATTAACGGTATCATTTCCGCTGCTCAACCTCTCACCAAAAACGGAGCTGGCACGCTCACCCTCGGCGCGGTCAATACTTATACCGGCGCTACCACAATTAATGCCGGAACGCTTTCCTACGCAGTCAACAACGCGCTGGCAGCAACTGCCATAACCCTAAACGGTGGGATATTAGATATCAGCCACTTTGACACTGTAGGCGTGGTTACTCTGATTAGCGGAAGCATCATTGGCACAAGCGGGGTCCTCACCGGGACGACGTCGTATGCGGTGGAAAGCGGCACCATTAGCGCCATCCTCGGAGGCGGTTTAACTTTGATTAAAAGCACTGCCGGCACAGTCACTATTACAAGTCCTTGTGTCTATACCGGCGCCACCACCATCAATGCCGGCACGCTCATCCTAAAAGATTCAGGCACAGCTATACTTTCCGCTTTTACAATTAACTCTGGCGCTACGCTCACCTTAGACAATAGCGGGACAAACAATACTAACCGCCTCGCAGATGCCTCGGCAGTAACGCTGTATGGCGGTAATTTTAATTTTATCGGCAGCCCCAGTGCAGACGCCTATGAGACAGCAGGCGCGCTTACCTTGGGTTCGGCAAGTATTAACGGCGCCAACACCGTAACTATTATTCCTGGAGCTGGTGGCTCTACTACGATGACATTTGCCAGTTTATCCAGAACCGGCACCACAGTCCTTTTTAGAGGCACAGACTTGGGTTCTGCGCCGGCTGCTAATGTCTCCACACTGATGTTTGCCACTGCACCTGCTTTAACCGGAGGCGCAGGAGCTGCCGGCACAACCACGGTCAGCATTATCAGAGGCGCGTTCGGCGATGCCTCATTGTCCGGCACTGGAACGGATATGGTCACCTATAATGTGGGCAATACCAATGGTCTTCGGCTCTTAAATGGAGCTGGGTTTAGCAACGAGTATCTGTTAAATAGCCTTGCTACCACTAATGCGAATGTGAGGTTGACAGCGAGTACTACGGCCGCCACAATTACCATCAACTCGCTCATCTTGGAATCAGGCGGCTCTGTAGCTGATGCCGGAGCCACCCGGACAGTTACCTTTACCACCGGCAACATTATCAGCCTGAGTGGGAATGCCGGCATTAATGGCGCCACCACCACCATTGTCTTTGGCGCGGCTGAGGTATGTCTGCTCACCCTTAGTGACCTGACAATATCCAGTCTCATCACCGGCACCGGCGGCCTGACTAAATCCGGAACCGGGACCCTTACTTTTAGCCGTGCCAATACCTATACCGGCATAACTAGAATTAATGCAGGAACGCTTCGCTATGCAACAGACGACGCCATCTCCAGCGGCGACGTAACGGTCTTCAACGCCACCTATGACCTTAACGGCTATTCTGATACCATTGGGGCCCTGACTATGACTGGCGGCAATATTACTACCGCAGCCGGCACCCTGACCTTAGGTGGTAATGTCACAGGTAATGCCAATATTACCAGCGCCTTGATCAGCGGAAACCTTGACCTCGGAGGTGCCACGCGCAGCTTTACCCTTGCTAATGGAACTGCCTTTGAAGACATGGTGGTATCTGCCGTAATATCCAGCGCCTTTGGCGCATTTGGAATTACCAAGGTAACCGCAGGCAGCGTGCTGGTTCTCTCAGGAGCAAATACATATACTGGACTGACCACTGTCACCACAGGTATCCTTAACCTGCGCAACGCCACGGCCACCGGCACCACTGCCGGCGGTGTCTCTGTAGCCAGCGGCGCGGCCCTGCAGCTCCAGGGAGGAATTACCGTAGGAGTTGAAGACTTGATCTTGGCCGGCACTGGCGTCGCCACTGATGGCGCTCTGCGGAATATCTATGGCAATAATACCTGGCAAGGAGCAATAACCTTAGTAGCAGCTACCCGCATTAACTCAGATATCGGTGTCCTGACCTTAAACGGCAATATCTCCGGCCCCACTTTTGCCCTCACCGTCGGAGGGGTAGGCAGTACCACAATCTCCGGAGTTATTGGCACTACCTCAGGCACGCTGACCAAAGATGGAGCAGGTACCCTCACCCTGACTAATGCCAACACCTACCTTGGCCTAACCACATTAAGCGCAGGTGTCTTAAATATCCAGAACGCTCAAGCGCTTGGCACCACTGCTGCAGGTATCACTCTAACCAGCGGCGCGGTTCTGCAGCTCCAGGGTGATATTATCGTAGGAGACGAAGCATTAACTTTGGCTGGCACTGGTATCTCCATCACCGGCGCTCTGCGCAATATCTCCGGCAATAATACCTGGCAGGGGCTCCTTACCTTGACAGTTGCTACACGTATCAACTCCGATAGCGGGACAATCAACCTGACCAATGCCGGCACAATCACCGGCGCCACCTTTGCCCTGACCATAGGAGGCTATGGCAACACCACCATCTCCGGCATCATCGGCACTACTACCGGCACCCTGACTAAAGATGGCGCAGGCACACTCACGCTTAACGCGGTCAATACTTATACCGGCACGACTACGATTAGCGCAGGCACGTTAGTTTATGGAATAAATAACACCATCTCCACAGGGGCTGTTACGGTAAACGCGGGAATTTTTGATATCAGCGCTTTTAGTGACCCTGATATAGGCACTGTTACCTTAGCCGGCGGAACAATCAGCGGCACCACCGGAGTGCTTAGTAGCACGGCTAATTATGCGCTGCAATACGGCACGCTCAGCGCGATCCTTGGAGCCGCAGGCGGCGCCAACATCGGCCTTACCAAAACTAGCGCAGGCACAGTCGTAATCACCAGTCTAAATACCTATACCGGTGTTACTACCATCAGCGCCGGAACCTTAAGCGTTTCAACCTTGGCTAATGGCGGTATTGCCAGCAACATCGGAGCTTCGGATAATGCCGCAGCTAACTTAACACTTAATGGCGGCATCTTGCTTTACACCGGAGACGAGGTTTCTACTGATCGGCTCTTTACCCTTGGCAGCACAGCCGGCACCACCATTAACTCATCCGGCAGCGGCACGCTTACATTCAGCAATACCGGCACAATAGTCTGTAGTTCTACCACTGCGCGCACCCTGACTATCACCGGCTCCAATAATTTAAGTTTGGCTTGTATCATTCCGGACAACACCGGCGCTACCACGCTGGTCAAAACCGGAAGCGGCACACTTACCTTAACCGCTGCCAACAGTTACAGCGGAGCAACCACAGTAAACCACGGTGTGCTCAATATCCAGAATGCCACAGCCACTGGCACTATCGCCGGCGGTATTACTGTGGCAATGGGCGCAGCGCTCCAGATACAAGGAGGTATTACCGTCGGAGCCGAGGCATTGACCTTAAGCGGAACAGGCATTGCCAATGACGGCGCTCTGCGGAATATCTCCGGCGATAATACCTGGGCAGGGACAATAACCTTAGGGTCTGTCTCGCGTATTAATTCAGATTCTGGCCTTTTGACCATCCCAAACACCGTTACCCTTACTGCGGTGAATGTTTTAAGAGTGGGTGGCGCAGGCAACACTACTGTAAACGGCGTCATCGGAACTGCAGTTGCGGCTACTCTCACCAAGGATGGGGAAGGTACTCTCACCCTTGGCGCTGCCAATACCTATACTGGCCTGACCACAGTCAGTGCCGGCACTCTTGCATATGGAGTAAACAATGCCATCTCCTCAGGCGGTATAACCCTAAACGGCGGGACATTAGATATCAGCTACTTTGACACTGTAGGCGCGGTTATTCTTACCAGCGGAAGCATTACCGGCACAACCGGCGTCCTCACCGGCACTGCCTATACAGTGGAAAGCGGCACGATTAGCGCCATCCTCGCCGGCGCCATAGGTTTAACCAAAAATACTGCCGGCACAGTCACGATTACAAGTCCTTGTGCCTATACCGGCGCTACTACCATCAATGCCGGCACGCTCATCCTAAAAGATTCAGGCACAGCTATACTTTCCGCTTTTACAATTAACTCTGGCGCTACGCTCACCCTGGATAATAGCGGCACCAACAATACCCACCGCCTCGGTGATGCCCTGGCAGTAACGCTGTATGGCGGTAATTTTAATTTTATCGGCAGCCCCAGCACAGACGCCTATGAGACTGCCGGAGCCCTGACCTTAGGTTCGGCAACCATTCCCGGCGCCAACACTGTAACCATTACTCCCGGAGCTGGCGGCTCTACGATTATGACTTTTGCCAGTCTCACCAGAAACGCGGGCTCTACTGTGCTTTTTAGAGGCACGGATTTAGGCTCTGCTCCGGCTGCCAAGGTCTCCACGCTGATGTTCGCTACTGCGCCTGCTCTTACCGGCGGAGGCGGAGCGGCAGGCACCACCACGGTCAATATAATAAGAGGCGCGTTTGGCGATACCTCATTATCCGGCACTGGAACGGATATGGTCACCTATAATGTGGGCAATACCAATGGTCTTCGGCTCTTAAATGGAGCTGGGTTTAGCAACGAGTATCTGTTAAATAGCCTTGCCGCCAGCGCAAACGTAAGATTAGCTCAAGCCACAACAGCTGCGACATTTACCATCAACTCGCTCATCTTGGAATCAGGCGGCTCTGTAGCTGATGCCGGAGTTGCCAGAACAATTACTTTTACCACCGGCAACATCATCAGCCTGACTGGAAATTCAGGCATAAACGGCGCCAACACCACCATTGCCTTTGGCGCGGCTGAAGCCTGTGTGTTTACCCTTGGTGACCTGACCATCTCCGGCATCATTACCGGCACCGGCGGACTGACCAAGGCAGGAACCGCTATTCTTACCTTTTCTGGAAATTCTCCCAATACCTATAGCGGCACCACCAGAGTAAACTCCGGTGAGCTTGACCTGAATAAGACCGCGGGTCTCAATGCCTTTGCCGGAGCGCTCACCATTGGTAATACTAGCGCTAGCGCAAATGCCCATATCGTAAAACTTCTTGCCTCTAACCAGATACCCGCAGTTACTGTAACCCTCTATAACTCCGGCAAATTAGACTTAAACGGTTTTTCCGATGCCATCTTGGACCTGGCGATGACCGGCGGCAATATTACTACCGCAGCCGGCACGCTGACCTTAGGCGGCAATGTTACCGGCAATGCTAATGCTACGGCCGCCACAATCAGCGGAAATCTTGACTTAGGAGGAGCTACAAGAACATTCACCATTGCCGACGGAACCACAGCCAATGATATGGATATTTCTGCGCTGATAGGTGTGACCGGCGCATTCGGTATTATTAAGGCCGGCGCGGGCGTGTTAGTCCTGTCAGGGGCGAATACCTATGACGGCTCGACTACCATAACCGCCGGCACTTTGAGTGTTTCAACATTGGCTAATGGTCTTTCCCCCAGCAATATAGGAGACTCTTCCAACGCTGCGACTAACCTTGTGCTTAATGGCGGCACTCTCTATTACACTGCCGGCGCGGCCAGTATTGACCGGCTCTTTAGCGTCGGCACCACAGCCGGCTCAACCATCAACTCTTCCGGCACCGGCATGCTCACTTTCAGCAATACCGGCGCTATGGGATTCAATAGCCAGACTGGAGCGCGCACTCTTACTCTCAGAGGCACTAACAATATCACTATGGCAGTTGTCATCGGCGACAATACCGGCGCCACCGCTCTTACCAAAAGTGATAACGGCACGCTGATTGTTACTGCTGCCAACACCTACACCGGCCTGACCACAGTCAGCGCAGGTGTGCTTAATATCCAGAATGTTACAGCCCTGGGAGCTACTACTGGCGCCACATCTGTCACCAGCGGCGCGCAACTCCAGATACAAGGAGGCATTATTGTCGGAGCCGAGGCCTTAACTTTAAACGGAACCGGTATTTCTACCACCGGCGCCTTAAGGAGTATTAGTGGCAATAATACCTGGCAGGGAGCAATCACCTTAGCCGCTGCCTCGCGCATTAACTCAGATAGCAACCTGCTTACCCTAAGTGGCAATATCTCTGGCGCATTTGGCCTGACTGTGGGAGGCGCAGGCAATACCACCATCTCCGGAATCATCGGCACTGGCGCAGGTACACTGACTAAAGACTGGAATGGCACGCTTACCTTAACTAATGCCAACACCTACACCGGACTAACCACCGTCAGCGCAGGTGTGCTCAATATCCAGAACGCTACAGCTCTTGGCACCATTGCTGCAGGTACCTCTGTAACCAACGGCGCGCAACTTCAGATTCAAGGCAATATTACCGTCGGAGCTGAAGCCTTAACTTTGAGCGGAACTGGTTTTTACAATAACTACGGCGCTTTGAGGAGTACCGGCAACAACACCTGGCAGGGGCTTCTTACCTTAGCCGCTGCCTCACGCATCAACTCCGACAGCGGAACCCTTAGCCTGACCAATACCGGCACAATCACCGGCGCCACCTTTGCCTTAACCGTAGGTGGTTCAGGTAATACCGCTATTACCAGCATCATCGGCACTACCACCGGCACCCTGACCAAAGACGGAGCCGGCATCCTTACGCTTAATGGAACCGCTGCCAATACCTACACCGGCCTGACTACAGTAATCGCCGGTGAACTTGACCTGAATAAAACCGCAGGTATCAATGCCATCGGCGGCGCCCTGACTATCGGTGACGGCATTGGCGGGGCGGATGCTGATATCGTCAAACTTTTAACTGCGAATCAAATCATAGATACGTCCGCAGTAACGCTCAATAACTCCGGGAAACTGGACTTGAATGGCTTATCTGATACGGTCGGAGCCCTGACTATGACCGGCGGAAGTGTTACTACCGGCGCCGGCACCCTGACCTTAGGCGGCAATGTTACCGGCAATACTAATCTTACCAGCGCTACTGTCAGCGGTAATCTTGCTCTGGGAGCTACCCGGACCTTTACCATTGCTAATGGCGCTGCCGCAAGTGATATGACGGTCTCTGCGCTGATAAGCGGCGAAGGATTTGGAATCACCAAGACCGATACCGGAACATTAACCTTGTCCTATGCGGACAACACTTACGGTACCGTCGCCGGAGCGGGTATCACCACGATTAATGCCGGAATTTTAAGCGTGGTAAAATTGACCAATGGCGGCGCGGCAAGCAGTATCGGCGACTCCAGCAATGCCGCTACCAACTTAGTGATGGGCGGCGGCACACTGCAATATACCGGCGGGACAACCAGCACTGACCGCAACTTTACCTTGACCGCCGCGACTACCAGTTCAATTGAGGTCACGACAACCGCTACCATCCTGACGCTGAGCGGCGCCAGCACTAACACTACCGGCGCGCTGACCAAGGCAGGCAGCGGCACGCTCGTCTTGTCGGGGTTAAACCTCCACACCGGTCTAACCACTGTAACAGCCGGCACATTGCGCTACGGCGCAAGCAATGTTATTTCCACCGGCGGCGTCACTGTCCTGGGGATATTAGACCTTAACACCTGGTCCGATAGCGTGGGAGCCATTATCGTAACCGGCGGCAGCATTACTACAGGAGGGGGTAACCTTATCTCAACCTCAACCCTGACCATGACTGGCGGCAGTGTAACGACCGGTGCAGGCACCCTGACCTTAGGCGGCAATGTCACCGGCAATGCTTCTACGACCAGCTCTACGATAAGCGGTAAGCTTGACTTAGGAGGAGCTACACGGACCTTTACCATTAACGATACTATGCAAATCTCTGCGGTGATAAGCGTGACCGGCGCATTTGGAATTAGCAAGGCTGAAATAGGCACCTTAATTCTCACCGGAGCTAACACCTATACCGGAACCACCGCTGTAACTGTTGGGATACTCAATATCCAGAATGCCACTGCTCTTGGAACGATTGCTGCCGGCACAACAGTCTCAAGTGGTGCGCAGTTGCAGATTCAAGGAGATATTACCGTAGGAGCTGAAGCAATGACCTTAAACGGAAGCGGTATTGCTAATACCGGCGCTCTTCGGAATATCTCCGGCAATAATACCTGGCAGGGACTCCTTACCTTGGCAGCTGCTACGCGCATTAACTCCGATAGCGGGACGCTCAACCTGACCAATGCCGGCACAATCACTGGCGCGACATTTGCTCTGACACTGGGCGGAACGGGTAATGGCACATTAGCGAGCATCATCGGCACTACTACCGGCACATTAACCAAGGATGGTCTGGGCACCTGGACACTTTCCGCTGCCAACACCTACACTGGCGCCACCACAATAAGCCAGGGTGTGCTCAATATTCAAAACGCCACTGCTCTTGGAACGATTGCTGCCGGCACAACTGTAATCAGCGGCGCCTGCCTGCAGATACAAGGAGGTATTACTGTCGGGGCTGAAACCTTAACCTTGAATGGAACTGGTATTGCC
Organism: Syntrophales bacterium; assembly: GCA_041648505.1. Taxonomy (GTDB): domain Bacteria; phylum Desulfobacterota; class Syntrophia; order Syntrophales; family CG2-30-49-12; genus JBAZOY01. The sequence goes on from JBAZOY010000048.1 coordinate 15,628, forward strand.
ACTGACGGCGCCCTAAGAAACATCTCCGGTAATAACACCTGTCAGGGAGCAATAACCTTAAACAACGGTGCTCCTTTTATCACCATTGCTTCTGATGCCGACACCCTCACCCTTACCGGCGGTGTAACCGGAAACGGTTATGTCCTTATCGTAGGAGGCGCTGGTAATGTTACCTTCAGCACCGCTGCTATTGCCGGCGCAAATACAGCTCTCACCAAGAACGGCGCAGGCACGCTTACCTTTAACTTTGCCAACACCTACACCGGTACAACCACCATAAATGCCGGCACCCTTCTTTACGGAGTGATTAATGCCATTTCCACCGGCGGGGTAACGGTTAATGGCGGGACCCTGGATATCGTTACCTATACTGATAGCGTGGGAACGGTTATTCTAATCAGCGGCGCGATTAACGGCACCACCGGTATTCTCACCAGCACTGCTACCTATGATGTGCGCAGCGGCACCATCAGCGCGATTATTACCGGAGCAGTAGGCCTGACCAAAACCACTTCAGGCACAGTGGTTCTCTCAGGAGCTAACACCTATACCGGCCTGACCACAGTCAGCGCCGGTGTCTTAAATATCCAGAACGCCACTGCCACAGGAACCACAGCCGGCGGAGTTACAGTTACCAGCGGCGCCTGCCTGCAGATACAAGGAGGTATTACTGTCGGGGCTGAAACCTTAACCTTAAATGGAACTGGTATTGCCACTGACGGCGCCCTAAGAAACATCTCCGGTAATAACACCTGTCAGGGAGGAATAATCTTAGGAGCTACCGGCGTACGTATTAATTCAGATAGCGACCTGCTTACCTTGAGCGGTGGAATCACCGGAGCCACCTTTGCCTTAACCGTCGGAGGCGCAGGTAACACTACTATATCCAGCATCATCGGCACTACTACCGGCACCCTGACCAAAGATGGAGCCGGCACACTTACTCTTAGCGCTGTTAACACCTATACCGGGATTACTACAGTCAGCGCAGGAAATCTGACTTACGGAATAAATGATGCCATCTCAACAGGCAATATAACCATAGCCGGCGGGACATTAGATATTGTCAGCTATTTAGATACCGTCGGAGCAGTCGCCCTTACGAGCGGAACGATTACCGGCACAACAGGGATTCTGACCGGGACCGGGACTGTCTATGCAGTGGAAAACGGCTTCATCAGTGCCATTCTTAGCGGTAGCATAGGTTTAAGCAAAAATACAGCAGGCGTAGTTACTATTACCAGTGCCTGCACTTATACCGGCGCCACCACCATTAACGCCGGCACGCTCACTCTGAAGGATTCGGGGTCAATCCTTAACACCACCGGCATTACTATTAACTACGGGGGTACACTTACCCTGGACAATAGCGCTACAAACAACACCAATCGTCTCCCAGACGCGCTGGCAGTAACGATGTATGGCGGTAATTTTAATTTTATCGGTAGCCCCAGCACAGACGCCTCTGAGACCGCCGGTGCTCTTACCTTAGGTTCGGCAAGCATTAACGCCGCCAACAGCGTAACTATCACTCCCGGAGCTGGCGGCTCTACGACCATGACCTTTGCCAGCCTCGTAAGAAACGCGGGCAATACTGTGCTTTTCAGAGGCACGGATTTAGGTTCTACGCCTGCTGTTAATGTTTCAACACTTATGTTCACTGCTGCGCCAGCGCTCACCGGTGGAAGCGGAGTTGCCGGGACAACCACGGTCAGCATAATCAGAGGCGCGTTTGGCGACGCTTCATTATCCGGCACTGGAACGGATATGGTGACCTATAATGTTGGCAATACTAATGGCTTAAGGCTCTTAAACGGAGCTGGCTTTAGTGGCGAATATGCCACAGATTTAAGCACCACCAACTCTAACGTAAAATTGGCTTCTGCTGTGACCGCCTCTATCATTACCATCAACTCGCTCATCTTGGACTCAGGCGGTTCTGTGGCAGATGAGGGAAGCGCCCAGACACTTACCTTTACTACCGGCAATATCATCAGTCTGACTGGAAATAGCGGTATTAACGGAGCCAACACCACTATAGACCTAGTCTCAGTTGAGGGATGTATCCTTACTCTTGGCGATCTGGCTGTTTCTGCTATCATTGCTGGCAGTAGTGGCGGAAGCCTGACCAAAGCTGGAGCCGGCACTCTTACCCTTAGCGCCGCTAACACCTATACCGGCCTGACCACAATTAGCGCAGGAATGCTTCTTTATGGAACGAACAACGCCATCTTTACCGGCAACGTCGCGATTTTTAACGCCACATTAGACCTGAACGGCTACTCTGATACCATCGCAGCCCTGACCATGACCGGCGGCAGTGTTACTACCGCAGCCGGCATCCTGACCTTAGGCGGCAATGTTACCGGCAATGCCAATGCCACCAGCGCTACTATTAGCGGCAACCTTGATTTTGGCACAGCTACAAGAACGTTCACCATTGCCGACGGAACCGCAGCCTATGATATGGTCATCTCTGCGGTAATCAGCAGCGCCTCCGGAGCATACGGTATTATCAAGGCAGGAACAGGCACCCTCGTCCTCTCCGGAGCCAACACCTACACCGGTCTGACCACATTAACTGCCGGTATTTTAACTATCCAAAACAACACTGCCTTAGGCACCCCAGCCGGCGTAACTACTGTTGCCACTGGCGCGATGTTGCAGATAGACGGAAGCGGCCTCTCTATTGCTGAGCCGCTGAATACCTTAATCGGCACAGGAGTAGGAGGCGCCGGCGCTTTACGTAACCTCGCCAACAGTAATACCTGGACCGGCGCGATTACTTTGGGAGCAGGAGGCGCCACCATTACTTGCGCCTCAGGCCTGCTTATCCTTACCGGAGGTATTACCGGAACAGGATTAGCCCTGACTATTACCGGAGCAGGCAATACCACTATCTCCACTAATGGCATCAATACCTCAACCGCCGGCACGCTTACCAAAACCGGTGCCGGCACTCTCACTATCTCAGCTTCCGGTGACTACACCGGTCTGACCACATTAACTGCCGGTATTTTAACTATCCAAAACAACACTGCCTTAGGCACCCCAGCCGGCGTAACTACTGTTGCCACTGGCGCGATGTTGCAGATAGACGGAAGCGGCCTC
>JBAZOY010000049.1:0-18641 GCA_041648505.1 Syntrophales bacterium
ACAGGAAAGCATATTCACCGTGTTAGAGCAGATGTCCAACTGCTGTTGAAGGGCCAATTCCGTGACATCAAATTACTCTTGAGTGCAGCCCCCTTTGAACATGATGGTGAGAGATTTGCAATTGTTATCATTGAAGATATAACTGAGCTTGATGAACTTCGAAGACGGCTTAAGACTGAGCACAGCTTTGCCGGGATAATAGGAAGCGATATCCGGATGCAGGAACTCTTTGAGACCATAAGAGATGTCTCCGAGGTAAACGTCCCGGTTCTTATACAGGGTGAAAGCGGAACGGGGAAAGAACTTGTTGCTGCAGCCATCCATAATGAAGGCCCCCGCGCAGACAAGCCCTTTGTAGCGTTAAACTGCGGTGCTCTGCCCGAGGGGTTACTGGAAAGCGAACTTTTCGGACACGTGAAGGGTGCATTTACCGGGGCCCTGAGAGACAAGAAGGGCAGATTTGAGCTGGCCCATGGCGGTACACTTTTCCTCGATGAAATATCGGAATTGTCAAAGGCCGTGCAGGTAAAACTACTGCGTGTACTTCAGGAGGGCACATTCGAGCATGTGGGCGGAGAAAAAACCATATCGGTGGATGTACGTATTATAAGTGCCACCAATCGCGAACTGAAGCAGGAGGTGGAAAAGGGTAACTTTCGCGAAGACCTGTATTATCGAATTAATGTTGTTCCCATTAACCTGCCTCCTTTAAGGAAGCGAAAAAATGATATCCCCCTTCTTGTCAATCACTTCATCGAGAAAGCTGCCAATGAGGGGCAGAAGGCATCGGGCATTTCAGAGGATGCCCTTGCGGTTATGATGGATTATTCATGGCCCGGAAATATCCGTGAACTCCAGAGCACAATACGATATGCCCTCGTGAAGGCCAAAGGTCAGGTTATCAGGCCCCAGGATCTTCCTGCGGAGCTGGAAAAACGGAAGACCGGTTCCTCCTCTCAAAGACCCTCAAAACTGGATAATAAAACCGTCCGTGATGCGCTGACCAGTGCGGGAGGAAACAAGAATAAAGCTGCCAGGATTATGGGGGTCAGCCGGTCTATTGTTTACCGCTTTTTATCAAGGAATGAAAGTGTTGCATGAAACATATATGTGTCATGCTTCAATTGACACAAATCAACAAACTCTTTGATTTTATTATAAATAATTATTTATGCTGTTCAGTTAATCTGTCTTTTATACAAAAAATTAAATAATTTGTCTTAAGTATTTCTGCTAAATATCTCGTAATATCTATTAGTTAACTATTGATATGTTTATATAGTAGAATATGTGTTACCAGTGTATTAGAAATTTAATGTTTCTAAATAACCGCCGGTTTGTTATTCGTAAGTAGTGATTATTTATGATTATATTCATTATTAAATTAAATATTATAAAAATTGGCTCAAATCTTGCTTTATAATATTAAAAACATATATTTTGAAATAATTAATAAATATAGATAAGCAGTGATAAGGATTTTTCCTCATTATTTTTTGAAGTACCTGGTTGATATTTTAGGTCCGATAATTGAATCGGAAATCACAATTTGTGAGATGAAGATAATAGGATTGCTTTGTTGGAATCCCATGGAAATTTATAAGTTTCCGTTTTGAGTAAAACCGGAAAGACTAGATACCGTTAATATGTCGCTTACCATTGGCAAACTGGTCATTACCACGGTGAACACGATAATGCTTAATTAGTTCCAATTGATAGAAGAGTACATTGATCAACAAATCAGGAGAATAAGATGGATGCAAATATGAAGATATGGCAAAGCAGAGAACTTGCCAAGATCCTTGACCAGTGCCTCGGTGAGGAGATGCCACCCTGTAAAGCAGCGTGTCCCCTTCATGTTGATGCCAAGAGATATGTGGATAGTATTGCTCAGGGGAAATGCGATGAATCCCTATCAGTGGTTTGCGAGAGACTTCCCTTCCCTGGGATTCTGGGACGCATCTGCATGCATCCTTGCGAATCAAAGTGTCGCAGGGGCGACAAGGACGAACCAATCGCGATAGCGGCTCTGAAGCGATTTGCAACTGACCATGGAACTGCGCTGGACACTGGCGCGACTCCGGAGGAGACGAGAAAAGAGAGAGTAGCTGTCATCGGAGCGGGTCCTGCAGGCCTGATGGCTGCCTATGAGTTGAGAAAGATAGGGTACCAGGTCACCATCTTAGAAGCGTTGCCTTTTGCCGGCGGTATGATGCGCGCGGGTATTCCTGAATGGCGTCTACCTCGTGCTGTGTTGGAGGGTGAAATTGGTATTGTGGAAAGAATGGGAGCTGAGATCAGATTCAACACCGTAGTGGGTAAGAACATAGCGCTAGACGATCTCAGACGAGATTTTGATGCTGTGTTTGTTGCGGTTGGTGCGCATGCAGGCAGCAAGCTGGGGATCCCCGGCGAAGGCTTGGCAGGTGTGTATCAAGGTGTAGCTTTTCTTAGAGCAGTCAACATGGGGGAGAAGGTCGCTGTGGGCAAGGTGGTTGTGGTAGTGGGCGGGGGGAACGTTGCCCTTGACGCTGCCAGGGCGGCTCTTCGTCTGGGGGCAAGCTCAGTCAGTGTCGTGTATCGCAGATCCAGGACTGAGATGCCAGTGGTAAAGAGTGAGGTTGACGAAGCCGAGCAGGAGGGGGTGAAGATTCGCTTTTTGGCAACTCCAATAAAGATTGTCGAAGAAGGAGGCCATGTATCAGGTTTGCGATGTATCGAAATGGAGTTGAGAGAGCTTGATAAGGGTGGGCGGAGGAAGCCTGTTCCAGTTACCGGCTCTGAGTTTATGATGAAAGCTGATATGGTTATTGTCGCAATTGGACAGAGCCCTGACCTGTCTTTTATCGGTCAGGAAGAATCTTTATTGATGACGACAGGTGGACTACTGTCGGCGGATGCCTTGACACTACAGACAGGGCTCAGAGGAGTTTTCGCTGGTGGAGACACGGTGACTGGGCCAGCTGCAGTTGTCGATGCTCTTGCTGCAGGCAGGAAGGCAGCTTTTTCCATAGATCGGTATCTCCGCGGTGAAGATATGTCAGTGAACAGAGAAAGGGAATGTTCACAAAATAGCAGGCTGACGGTGGAACTGGAAGGTGTAGAGCTGGCGCAGAGGGTGGCTATGCCCACACTGCCGGTGGATGAGAGGACGGGCTTTGACGAGGTTGAGCTTGGCTATAGTGAAGAGGAGGCAAAACAGGAGGCCGATCGGTGTCTCAGGTGTGAATGTAAGACGTGTGTGAAGGAATGCGAGTTTTTGGCAGCTTATTGCGAGGCGCCAAAGGAGCTTGCGGAGAGGATCGCGGGGGGTGCATGTATAGAGACGCCAGAAACTGTGTTTGCTTGCAACCTTTGTTCACTGTGTGAGATGGTGTGCCCCAATGATCTTAACGTGGGCAGAATGTGCCTCGACATGCGCCGGCAAATGGTTGAGAGAGGTCTCGCTCCCCTACCGAAGCATCAGCCGGTGATCTCAACCTATGAGTTCGTTAAGTCTGATGCCTTCGCTCTCACCTTGTCCGACTCGGCTACTCAAGAGACCAAGCGATTTTTTTTCCCCGGGTGCAATCTGTCTGCCTACTCGCCGGATTTAGTGCAGAAGACCTATGAGTACCTGTGCAACAAACTACCGGGAACGGGTATAATCTTGGGCTGTTGCGGCGGTCCAGTGTACGGCATCGGCGATCAGGCCCGGTTTCTGGAGGTGAACAGCAAGGTCGTCTCGGAGATGAAGGGAAGGGGTGCCTTGGAGATGATTGCCGCGTGTCCTCATTGTTACCACATCTTCCATGAGCATGCCACGGATATTAAGTTAATCTCCCTTTACGAAGTAATAGCGGAGCAAGGACTCCCTGAGGGCGCAAGGCTGTCAGCCAATAACGTCTTTTCTCTTCACGATTCCTGCAACACGAGACACGAAGTGCAGGTGCAGGAGGCCGTTAGACAGTTGCTGAAGGATCTGGGCTGCACTATTCACGAGCCGAAATTCTCTCGGGAGATGACCCGCTGTTGTGGAATGGGTGGCATGGCCGCCTTTGCGGATTTTAAACTGGCAAACAAGATCATTACGCGCAGAACAAGAGAGATGCCACACGATGTCGTGAGCTATTGTGCGTCATGTCGTGACGCCTTTGCTATGGTTGGGAAATCTTCATTGCATCTTCTTGATCTTATCTTCAACTCGGAGTGGGAACAGGCCAAGAAGAATCGACCCAAGCAGGGCCCTGCGAAGCAGAAGACTCAATCCGAGTTGAGGGAAAGACTTCTAAAAGGTGCAAAGATGGCCTGAGTGTGATCATTGTTGGTTCCCTCACCTGCCTTACCTACCTATCCATTCCCTCACTCGAAGACTAGGTAGTCAGTTTTGAAGAGTATTTTGCTACCGTGCAAAGGGTGGTTCCGTATAGATTATTATTTGCCTGTGATTCCGACAAAAGCTGTTATGGATAATAGCGGTGGCCCGGGAGGCTTCTTGTTTGAGGAAAGGGGAAATGGACATTAAATTCACTCCGATGAAATGGATGAGAAAAAGAAAGGGTTAGAGATTTATTTTAATTATCGTGCTCTCACCGATGATGAGACAAAGAAATATGGAACGCAGAATACGCAGGAAATGTTGACATCATCTGTACTGAGCAGAATATCTTCCGAGATCAGTGAGAAAGGAGGTGTACGGGAATTTGGTAGAAATGACCCATTGAAGGAAGTTATAATAAACTTACTGGGAACCGTCATCACAATTTAATAAGGATATACTATGAAAAACCCCTGAGTATACCAGTGGACAGTCAAGTTCGAAGGCGTAAGAGTTGGTTAGAGCAGTAATAAAGACTAACTAACGAAAGGGGATAGCAATTGATTTACATACAATAGGAGGTTGAATATGGATGCAAAAGATAAGCTTTCAGCACACATGACTGAGAGGTATAAGGAGTTAAAGAAGAAAAGGGAAGAGGGGGTGAAGATTATTGGGTATACCCCTGGAGGGTATATGCCTGAGGAGTTGGTATATGCCGCAGGAGCGATTCCTGTATGTCTTTTCCGTGGCGGAGACCACGAGGCAGTGGCGGAGAGTGCGGCATATCTCCCACGTTTTCTCGATACCTTCTGTCGTTCTCAGATAGGGTACAAGATGTTAGGGGAGCCACTTTATCAGATGATAGATCTTCTTATTGTACCTGTTACAGACACTAATATGCGTTCGATAGCCGATTCTTTGAATTATTATACAGATACTAAGATATTCAGGTACGGTGTACCGCACAATAAGGAGGAAGGTGCTTACAATTATTATTTGGAAGGGTTGAGCCTTCTCAAAGAGAAGCTTGAGGATTTTACGGGGAATAAAATAGATGATGGAAAGCTTCGAGAAGCGGTAGAGTTAGGAAACAAGATGAGGAGTTTATTTAAGGAGATAAGTTTACTGAGGAAGCAGGATAAGTTACCAATATCGGGCCAGGAGTTTGTAAAGTTAAGTCATGCATCCTATATTGCCGATCTGCCTGTATTTGTTGAGATATTAGAATCTCTTTTGGCTGAGCTGAAGAATAAAGAAGGTGAAAAGCTTTCGGGTCCTCGTTTGCTTATGACAGGTTCTACTTTGGCTATGGGAGATTATAAGATGTTTGAGTTAGTCGAGGGGGCTGGCTCTGACATAGTGGTCGAGGAGTTCGCTGAGGGAGTAAGGCCTTATTGGGACAATGTGGAAATGAATGGAGGCTCGATTCTCAAGGCTATAGCAGATACATATTTTATGAAGAGGAATCCTCCTGCTTGGAACAGACCTTCTGGAGAGAGAATAGATTACATATTGAATTTAGCTAAGGAGTTTAAGGTTGACGGTCTTTTATGGTACCAGACTATGTACCGTGATGGGTATGACCTTCAGTCATTGTATTTTGAGAAGAAGATAAAAGATAAAGCCAATCTGCCTATGTTGAAGATAGAGACGGACTATGACGTGTCTGAGAAGGGACCGTTCAGAACGAGGATTGAGGCATTTGTTGAGATGTTAAATCAAAAGAGAGGTCTCTAGGATTATAAGGAGGTGTCACGTGTATACAGATTTTATGAAATTTTGTGGTTATGAAGATGATGAACTTGAGAAAGAGAGGCCTAGGGTAGAAAAAGCGTTTAAAATCCTTGGCATAGGGAAAGAAGATATGGCTCATGCTGAGGCTAGGGTCAAAAAATATTTTGATATTTCTCTTGACGGCATAGTGAAGGCAATACGGGTATGGATGGAGGAACTGGTAACGTTGGTTATCTGTCGGGATGAGTTCAAGACGGTCATTTATAGTGATTGGCCTCTTCCAGGTTCTATGATGATGGCTCTACGCCGTCTTTCAGATGACTTGTATACAACGAGTATAGGAGAGACGCTGAACGTCACCATGGGACAGATATTTGATAAACTCACACCGATTCTTGAAGCTGGCGAGAAAGCCGGAGTAAGTGCGGGAGAGGGCCACTGCGCCCTCTGGCAGGTTCACGTAGGGGCTATTGCAATGGGGATTATACCTAAACCTGATCTGATAGTTACACCTGCTTGGTACTGTGATCAGGCGTCGGAGGCAGACCAGCTTTTGTCTGAAGTCTACGATATTCCAGTTGCTTATTTCGACGGGGTTATGGACGATGAGTGGGGGGAATGGCCTGATAAGATGAGTGAAAGGCGGCTCCGGTATGTTGGAAGTCAGTTGGACAAGGTTATGAAACAAATGGAAGAGGTTGTCGGTGTTCCGTTTACGGAAGAGATCCTGAAAGCCGGTGTAAAGGAAAACGCAATTTTTTACTCTAACTTTAATAACCTGGTGGAATTAGTAGGAAAAAGCGACCCCCAGGTAACAAGTCAGGCGAATCTTAACCTTCTGTATTGGATGTCCAATACCCCTATGAGAAAAAAGGATGAGGCAGTACAAGCCATAACTTCGCTGATTAGACAGCTGAAAGAGAGGGTTAACAGGGGTGAGGGTGTCCTGCCCAAAGGTGCTCCTAAGGTATATTATGGAATCAGGCAGGCCGTTGATCCTTCTATTCTGAGGATGGTGGAGGATGCCGGGTTATCGATAGCTGTTTGTCAAATTGATTGGTTGACTCCCAGTGAGAAAACAAAGGCGAAATCAACCGATTATTCGCAGAAGATAATGGAAGGATTCTATAAGCGTGGTCATTTATATTCGTGCCAGGGTGGGATAGATTACTTCAGTGAGTATTGCAAGGAGTGGAATGTAGACGGGTACATCATGGCCTATCCCTTTTCCTGCCGTCCATGGTGCATTCTGCCCATCATGGTAACGAAAGAAGTAACTGAGAAACTGGGTATCCCCAGCCTGGTACTGGAAGGTGATGTCTATGATACCCGAAATTACAGTGCAGGGCAGGCGAGAACAAGGGTTGAGACGTTTGCTGAGCTTTTAAAGATGAGGAAAGCTGGATAGATAAGCAAATATGGGCTTTTGGTTTCTAAAACCGTCGCATAAAAAGTTTATCTACCAGTTAAGAAGGAGAAAAAGTGAAGGTTGATGATGCGATTTCAGCGATACTCGAACGTGCACAAGAAGGTGTTCCTCCTTCAAAGAACGATTGCCGGAAAATGCTGGAATGCCGGCATACATCAGCAGAGGCCGCCCTGATCCGCGGGGTGGCCTCTGCCATCAGCCGCCAGCGATTCGGCAACGAAGCGATCATTCTCGGGCAGATCGGAATAGAAATAGACGCCTGCCCCGGGCAGTGCAAATTCTGCAGCTTCGGCGAGGAACATACCTACTTCGAGCCAAGTATGATGTCTGTGGACGAGATAGTCGCTTCCGCGAAAAACTTCACGCACGCTGGCGATCTCTATGCGCTGTTCATTATGACGATGCATAAATTCGGATTTGAAAGACTTCTCGATGTTGTACACAGAATCAGAGAGATAATGCAGGTGAAACCGCAGATCGTTGTCAACATAGGTGATTTCGATCGTACTCAGGCTGACGAACTGCGGAAAGCTGGTGTCAATGGAGCCTATCATGTTTGCCGTTTACGTGAGGGGAGAGACACAGCCTTGGATCCAGAACAAAGGAAACGCACGATTAAGATAATCAGGGACGCCGGACTCGACTGGTACTACTGCTGCGAGCCCATAGGACCCGAGCACAGTTCAGAAGAACTGGTTGAACAATTGTTTCTTGGTATCCAAAACGGGTGTTTTCAGCATGCAGCCATGCGCCGGGTGTATATCCCGACCTCTCCACTCGCCGAGTTCGGGCAGATTACGGAACTCCGCTTGGCCCAAGTTACTGCGGTTGTTGCGCTTGCAAGTCTGGGGTGTCAAGACACCAAGAATATCGCTGTGCATGAACCTAATCTTATCGGTCTCACGTCCGGCGCCAATGTTGTCTATGCGGAAACAGGTGCTAATCCCAGAGACACTGAAGAGGAAACTTCAGGCCACCGGGGGCGAGATATTCGAGCATGCAAGGCCATGCTGTATGAGGCTGGTTTTGACGATCTCTTGGTAGCTCCGAACGAGCATCGCTCGATTACGGAAGCGTTCAAGGATTAGAAAATGAGACAAAATGGTAGATGCGGGTGATGCTTTTACAACCGCATGTGATTCAGGGCTTTACTACCATATGTATTTTAGGCAGCTGATAAAAATTTCGCAACTTATTGATACAAAGGGGAAGGCGCTCTTTATCGCTATGATATTTTATTCTGTCATTATATAACAAAAAAGTTTTTGATTGGAGGTGTATCTAGTGTGTGCGAAGTTATATGCAGGTGTTGATGTCGGCGCAGCCACTGCCAAGACCGTTATCTTTTCGGATGGAAAGATGTTGGGATATAAGGTAATTCCCACAGGCCACAGCGTTTCCCGGGCAGCAATGGAAGTGACGAAATTGGCACTGGAAAATGCCGGAATAGAACTAAATGGTAGGCAATTTAATGAGATCTTTAGTTATGTTGTTTCTACTGGATATGGTAGGGATGGGGTACAATTTTCAGACAAAGCTGTGACCGAAATCATGTGTCATGCCAAAGGAGTATATTTTCTTATTCCCGGAGCTAGATCTATCATCGATATAGGAGGCCAGGACAGCAAGGTTATAGGTCTGGATGAGAATGGGATAGTGTCGAGATTTATTATGAATGACAAATGTGCTGCTGGTACCGGCAGGTTTCTCGAGGTTATGGCAGAGGTTCTTGGTGTTAAATTAGCGAATATGGGTAAGGAAGCCCTGAGCAGTAATGATCCTTGTAAGGTCAGCACTACCTGTACTATATTTGCAGAATCCGAGGTGGTATCATTACGTGCTGAAGGCAGGAAACGAGAGGACCTGGTGGCAGGAATTGTCAGAGCTGTAGCCTCTCGCGTGGCAGTAATGGGCAGAAGTATGGGGTTTAGAGATGAAGTGGTGTTTACGGGTGGTGTTGCTAAAAATATCGGCGTTAAGGCTGCCTTCGAACAGGAGATTGGTAAAAATATAGTTGTAAGTGATGAGCCACAGATAATGGGCGCATTGGGAGCTGCTATATACGCCGCTGAATCAAAACATTGAATAAAATTGATCATTAAAAGATACAACAAGATCAGGAGAAGCATGCATGAATGCATATTTAGTTTCTCTATGAGGTGTTGGTGGAGATAGTCCTTTCCCAGAATATAAAAAAGGGTCAACAGATCTTTAGTCTTCACGATACTTGTAAGGCGAGATGGGACAAAGATCTTACAAGAGAGTGTGCGCACCTTTCGGAGAAAAGGAGAGGCTGATCATGACATTCTTATCTATTGTGCCGGTTGCCGCGAGGGCTTTCTTCGTAAGAAACCGTCTCTTCATATCTTGGATCTTATATCCAACCCGAATTGGAACTAGGACAGACTCGAACCACCGAATGGAATGGCGACAAAGAAGCAGAATCATGCAGCGCTTAAATCGTTGTTAAAAGAAAGGGATAAATAATTATTGAGGAGGCATCACCATGGTTGACGAATCGTATGAAGCCGTTGGGCTCAAAATAAGCGATGAGGTAGCAGAGCTATTGGAGTCACGGCAGATAATGCAGGATGAGATAAAAATAGTGATTAACAATGCGGAAACAAAGAGAGAGAAACTATACCAGGAAAAAGCTGATAGATTCCTGGCAAAGTTGAGGATTTCTCAGGTAACATTCTATGTCGAGTATTCACTTTCCGGAGAGAATACTTATGTTGTACATAGCGCATATTCCCATAGAACTGAATTGGTGGAGGGCTAGCAATGGTAGACTGGTACTGCTTTCAGTGTAAAGAGAAGATGGTGGCAGAAGAAGTGGAGGCCTCATACATGGAGATACTCAGTTTCATTGATGGCTTGAAGTGCCCCACGTGTGGAACGATATACTTGTCAGAAGATTATGTCGTAGAGACAATAAGTACCGCAGAAGAAGAAATAGAGGCAAAAATGGGGTAACAACCCTCTTATCGGGGTCTTGCGACCAGCTCTTATGTCTGAAAATGGTTTCACAGGAATAAAGAGATTCACAAGCGGATTGTATGAATCCGGCCCTATGAATGAGGCTATGGGGGATACATTTCGGCCCGGCGGATTGGCACTAACAGAGAGGGTAGCCGAGCTCGCCGGCTTACACAGTGGATCTCTTGCCCTGGAGGTAGCGTGTGGAAAAGGAGCTACCTCATGTTTCTTGTCAGAGAAGTATGGCTGCCGCATTTTGGGCCTTGATCTTTCTTTGAAGTTAATTAAGTTAGCACAGAAGAGGGTTTTAAACAGCGGATCGCTGATTAACGTTGATGTTCTGATAGGCGACAGCGAATTGCTGCCTTTCAAGAATTCAGTGTTCGATGCAGTAATAAGTGAGTGTTCTGTTTCTCTATTACCTGATAAGCATGGTGCTGCCGAAGAAATAAAACGTGTCTTGAAACCGGAGGGTAAACTGGTTATCTCGGATGTTATACTTCGATCCGAGATCAACAACAGATTGAAGAATCAGATAACATTCGCATCATGTATCTCTGGGGCTGAATCCGTGGAAGGCTATATCAGGCTTTTTGAAGATGTGGGTTTTGAGGATACGTATGTAGAAGATCATTCGGAGGAGTTGAAGAGACTGGCTTGGCAGATACTCCTCCGTTTTGGCTCTTTCGAGAACTTTTCAAGGAAGCTCCTGCAAGATTCCTCTATCTCTGAAACAGGATGTTGTGTGGCGAGTTCAAAAAATGTCCGGCAGGCATTAAGGCAGGCAAAGCCAGGATATGCTGTCTTCTCATTTACGAACCCAAAGTAGCAAAAAATACCCTATCAAGGTTCAGGTGGATGTCAATGGATTTCGGAGAAACTGAAAGTCTCTGTCCGGTTTGTCTCGCTAAAATACCGGCAAAAAGAGTCGTTTTGAATAATAATGTCTTTCTCGAAAAGAGCTGTCTGGAGCATGGTTCTTTCAGAGCCCTCCTTTGGCGGGATGCCAACCTGTATGAAGAATGGGGGAGAGGGGAAGATGCTCCCGGTTCCGAAACGAAGTTTTCCACTACCAATATGGGTTGCCCATATGATTGTGGGCTTTGCCCGGAGCACAGGGGAGATACATGCACAGCTCTCATGGAAGTTACGCACAGGTGCGATATTAAATGCCCGGTGTGCTTCGCAAACTCCGAAAAGAATCTCATAGAACCGAGCATAGAAACAATTAAGGCAATGTACCGGACTGTTATCGAGGCTGGAGGCCCGTACCCCGTTCAACTGAGCGGCGGAGAACCTACTGTTCGGAATGATCTTGCTGATATCGTGGCTATGGGGAAAAGAATGGGATTCTATCACATCCAGTTGAACACGAACGGTATAAGGTTAGCGAGAGAGAAGGAATATTTACGGCAATTGAAAGATAGCGGTCTTGATCTTGTTTATCTCCAGTTCGATGGAATATCGGATGATGTATATCGTCTTACAAGAGGAGCAGACCTCTTTGAGTATAAGCTCCAGGCTATTAAGAACTGTCTTGACGTGAAGATGGGGGTTACTCTCGTCCCCACACTAATTCCCGGTGTAAATGATCACCAGATAGGTGATATTGTGAGATTTGCCAAGGAATGGATACCCATTGTAAAGGGTGTGCACTTTCAGCCGGTAAGCTATTTCGGAAGGTATCACAAGGTACCTGACGATCAGGACAGGATTACCATACCGGATGTATTACGAGCATTGGAAGTTCAGACGGAGGGCGAAGTAAAAGCCGGAAACTTCATACCGAGGAGGCGCAAAGATTCTCACTGCGGTTTTTCCGGTTTTTTTGTGCTGACCAAAGAAAACAAGTTAAAAGCTACTGTTGACTTTCCCCAGAGAAAAGCTGATGAAAGAAATTCTGATCAATTCACCATCTCTCCTGCTGAACACGTGAGGACATTTATAGACAGACGATGTAGATTTGTCGAAAAAAACACCGGGTGTTGCACGGCGAAGGTGGGGTCGTGGGCGGAATTCTTTGATAGGGCGGATACCCATTATCTCTCAATTTCGGGTATGCCTTTTCAGGATGTTTGGACTATTGATCTTGAGAGACTGCGGGGATGCTGTATACATGTAGTCAGTCCCGCCAGAAAACTCATCCCTTTCTGTTCTTACTATCTCACAAGTATCAGTGGCCAGAGGCTGCATGAGGACAAATTTTAAGCAACATGGCAAAATATTACACAAAACTAATAGTAGGGAAATAGCGAATATGTATTTAGAAGAATGGATACGCGACAGGGTTGAAAGAGACAATGAATTTACTGCTTATATAAAAAAAGAAAGTATGAACGAGCACCCGCGGGAAATGCTGAGGGCATACCAACTCTTCAAGCTCCGAAAGACACTCATATATGCTTATGAAAATTCCTCATTTTACAGAAAGAGTTTTGATTTAAAAAATTTCAATCCCTGTCAAATAACATCTCTTGACGATCTTAAACACGTTCCATTGGTTCAGCAAAATGACATAAAAGAATCGCCGTATCGTTTTCTGTGTATATCTCAGGCGGACGTTGCAAGAGTTTTCACCCTCGCAACGTCCGGTAGTACAGGAGCGCCCAAAAAAGTATTTTTCAATGAAAGAGATATAAATACAATAACCGATACTATGGCCGCCATTATAAAAACTGCATTCACCTGTGCGGGTATTAGTGACACGGGGTCTCTTGTGTACATATTAATGCCAGGCGGGACTTCGATGAGTCAGGCCCAATTGATCGGAAGAGGTGTCAAAAAGATGGGACATATCCCTCTCATCGGTGATATCAAAGCTGGCATAGAGTCCCAGATAACGGAAATTGAAAGTACCAGACCTGTCATGATAATGGGGTCCGCCTTTCGAATCCACAGGTTGACGCAGGAAGCGAGAGAATCACATAATCTCAGAGAGATCGGGATGCAGGTAATCTTTATTACGTCGGAGTATCTTTCTGAACCGATGAGGCGGAACCTTGAAGATTTTTGGGGAGGGGAGGTTTATCATCACTACGGAATGACGGAGACTGGACTGGGAACTGCGGTAGAATGCCAGTTTCACGATGGCTTTCATTTTGATGAAACCAACTTTATATTCGAGGTCGTAAACCCAGAGACGGGAGAGGTGGTGCATGATGGAGAAGAGGGAGAACTCGTCTTTACAAACCTGGACAGAGAAGGAATGCCTTTAATTAGATACTTGACAGGTGATATAGGTAGGATAATTACCGAACCGTGCCAATGCGGGGCTCTGAGTCTTCAGAGGATAGGTAAAATAAAGAAAAGGACAAAGTCGATTGTTACAATCGGAATGGGAGACAGAATTTACCCATCCCTATTCGATAATGTGATCTATACCTTTCCGGATGTTGTTGATTATCAAATAACGCTGAGCGGCGATGATCATGGAGACGCCATGATGGTGGAAGTAGAGGTAATAAAAGAAGATAAACTGCTTAAGGACAGAATAGCTCAGGCCGTGGCCGATATACCTCTCATCTCCCAAAATATACAAAATGGCTATCTTATCAGTCCTGAGATTAAGATCATGGGCAAGAGATCCCTTGTACGCAAAGAGCGAGCAAAGAGATTCATAGTGGATAAGCGCCAGGGAAAACCGGATGAAAAATGAGGATAGAAAAGAGTTGTTAAGGTTCTGATGTTATTTATGTGTAAAAGTTAACATCTTTCCGTACAGTTTTGGAGTCGGTGTTCGGTAGTAACACCTATTTATTCAACGATCCCTTTTTAGTCACCCTTTGGGTAACATTTAATTTGAGTCAATTCACAAAACTAAATATGGCTTGAATTATATTATATTCTATTATAGAACATAAAGCCCGGTTTGTCGTTAAAACGATTAATAGAATAGAAGGAGGTGAAGAGATGGATGATAAATTTGTAGATCTCCATACGGAAATAAAAAATTTGTTGCCACGTAGAAAGGTGGAAAGTATTGATGACGTCGATGATGATATAGTAGTAGTCATTAAAACCGGGGGGCGTGCCATGGATATCCAGGAAGAACGCCAAGTTAAAATGCTGATTTTCCAGATGTATGGCAAGATGGGAAAGGTTAAGGTTTGCTAAATATATTCAGTGAGTGCATTCGTTTCTAAAGCCTTATCTGAGGGAGACGATATTTTGTTGATTCTTCATAATATCTTTAAGATATGCGTCATATGTATAATCTAATTGACAAGATTCCTGTTTATGTTTATAAAAAAAGTGGAAAGTTAGGAGGGACATAACATTGATTGAGGGAATGAGAGAGACTATCTTGAGCTCCGTAAAGGAGGGAAAGGGGCTATTAGATGTAATAATCGGACAAGATGAAACGAAAGAAAAGCTCCTTGCCTCTATTTTAGCTGGTCATCATACGCTGATAGAAGGTCCGCCGGGGGTCGGTAAAACAACTCTGACCAAACATGTAGCATCAACATTACCTCCGATATTGGAGGTGAAGGGCTGTCCTTATCATTGTTCACCTGAAGCACCTGTATGCCCCGCCTGCAGAAAGAAGGCAGCGGAGGGGAAAGAACTGGAGACAGAGGAAGTCCCCGGAAAGAAGCGATTTGTTCGTATCCAGGGGTCGCCGGATCTCACCGCTGAAGACCTTCTGGGTGATATCGATCCTTCGCAGGCCTTTAAGTACGGTCCTCAAGATTACAGGGCATTTACTCCAGGCAAATTGCTCAAGGGGAACAGGGGTGTGGTTTTCTTCGATGAGCTGAACAGGGTACCGGAGAAATTGCAGAATGCTTTACTCCAGGTTTTGGAGGAAGGTACAGCCACCATAGGTCCTTACGATGTAGACTACCCGGCAGATTTTGTTATGATTGCCACTATGAATCCGAGAGAACATGCCGGCGTAGAAGAGCTTTCTGATGTCTTGCTTGATCGGTTTGATGTGGTCAAGATGAGTTATCCTGAGACATCGGAACAAGAGAAGGAAATATTAAAGCGATATGGATTGAAGTTTGAAGGCGTCGAACTCCCGGAAGATGTAATAGATATGATTGTTAAACTTGTGAGGGCTACACGGGAAGATCCTTGGAAAAAAGAATTAGACCAGGGAGCCAGTCCCAGGGCGGGTCTCTCACTTTATGAAAAAGTGCAGGCACTGGCCTTACTCAATAGTTGCCCAAAAGTTAAAATGGAAGATATCAGGCGGATGGCGGTTTCAGCTCTGGGCAGCAGGATCAAACCTTCTCCTGAATCAAAATATTATGATGATCATTTTATCCTGGTGGATGAGATGGTGGACAGTATTCTGGGAACCAAGGAATAAGATGATACCTGGTAGTGTAGGGATCAACAAAGGCTTTACTATCGCTGTTTCCGGTAAGGGTGGGGTAGGAAAAACCGGCTTTTCAGCGTTGCTTGTTAAGCATCTATCAGAGCATGGACCGGTACTGGCTATAGACGCTGATCCCGATTCCAACTTGCCTCAAGCGCTTGGGGTAGAGGTCAAAAAGAACGTGGGGCAGGCAAGAGAAGCTATTGTGAATGCACCGGCCCGCAGTGCAGAGGCCGATGACAAGTTGAAGGCCCTGGAAAAGGCGTTATACGAGGTTGTAGAAGAGACCCCCAAGTTTGATCTGGTAGTTATGGGACGGTCCGAAGGTTTGGGGTGCTATTGCGCTGTTAACAATATCTTACGCCAGGTGATAGATGCTAAAGCGAACAATTATGCTTTTACTGTAATTGATTGTGAGGCCGGATTGGAACATTTGAGCCGGCGTACCACCAGGGATGTTGACCTTATGATTGCAGTCACCGATGCTACTACTAACGGAGTCCTGACAGCAAGAAGGGTACAGGAACTTTCAAAAGAGCTTCGTGTCAGCTTCGGCGAGATCATGGTAGTGGCAAATAAGGTGAATCAGGAAGTAAAACCTCTTTTGGATAATATAGCCCAACAAAACAATCTTAAAATAGCGGCCTATATTCCTTATGACAAGGAGGTCGCTAACTTTGCTATTTCAGGTAAGCCTATAATCGATCTACCAGAGAATTCGCCGGTCTCTATGGCCGTAGCAGAGATATGTCGGAAGATTCTCGGTTTTGCCAGTGCTTAAAAAAATAAGGAGGTGGCAGTCTATAGTGAGAAGAAGTAAAAATTGTGTTGCAAGCAATTTAGAGGATAAATTAATCAGAGAGGAGGTTAACTATGAGTAGCGAAATGAAGCCTTGGTATAAAATACCTATGCCCAAGGGTAGAGTTTATCAACTGGATACGGACCTGGATAAGCTGTATGAAGGATTAGATGATATTGGAGTCGGTCCCAGGTTTCTCGGCGAAATCCGCAAGGGAGAGTGGTATGCTGAGTTTGGAGGGCCAAAAAACAAATATAAGAGTTTCTTCCCTTTTGTAGAAGTAATGTCTGATCCTGATGATGTTGTTGATGGGAGGGTAGAATTAATTGGGCCTGAGCTTAACGAATTGCCACCGGAAACTTCAGTGCCTTTCATCGGTCATGCCAGGATATGGGGTAGGGAGGTAACTGAGTTTCACACTGAATTTGTTACCCGTGGTTTCGTCCTGGGTTGGTTACAGACTGAAAATTGCGGGGGCATGGGAGTTGCCGACACAATCTGGATGAGAATAGGTAAGAAAATAACTCCGAAGTTCAGTTTCAAAAAATTAGCCCAGATTATGCGCGCTGCCACGATCAGTTTTTGCCCTATAGTGGAAAAAATTGAACTCAAGCTTATAATCGGAACACCGGAGATAGGCGGAAGAGAGTTTATCGAGAAGATTATGGCGGAGGAGATCAAGCCTAAGTGGGAGGCTTTACAGGCTGCACATGCTGCTATTGGTGACGAGGATGTTGATACCTTTTTTGGATGCACTTTGTGCAAGATGATAGCTCCCAATCATGCATGTATTATTACACCGGCGGTTATTCCCTATTGTGGTGTTCTTTCTTATTATACTTGCAAAGCGGTCTTCGATGTAGACCCGCATGGCTACATCTTTCAATTTCCCAAGGGGGAAACTATAGACGCTCTAGCGGGGCGATATTCAGGTGTAGATGATGCTATCTGGGAAAGATCGGACCACCGTCACGCCATCTTCCATCTCCATAGCAGCCTCAAATACAGCACAACTAACTGTGGGTGCTTTGAGGCGGTAGCTTTTTATATTCCTCAGGTTGATGGAATTGGAATTTCCATTAGAAGATATATGGGACAAACCCCATTAGGGCTTCCCTTTTCCAAGATAGCGGGACTTATGAGTGGGGGTGTTCAAAATCACGGGTTTAAAGGAACATCTGTTCACAGCATGAGGTCTCCGGCATTTCTTCAGGGGGATGGCGGTTGGAATAGAATAGTATGGGTTCCTAAGGACTTAAAGGAAGAACTTGCCGATGTTATCCCGGAAGAGGTTTATGCTTCTATTGCTACAGAGGATGACGCCCTGGATGCCAAGACGCTGGGAACTTTCCTCACAGAGAAGAAGCATCCGGTTACATCGAAGTACTGGAAGGAAGGAAAGCCTGTTCCTGTCAGGGTACCTCTGCCGGGGCATGACTGGGCAGATGAGCTTCCACCTGAGGATAGAAGAAAGAAAGGGGTAACAGCCCTTTAGTCATTTAATGGAAGAGGGGAAAATGGTCAGTGTAAGAGAGGAAATCTGGAATGCTCTTTGTTGTAAAGGCAGTGATGACATTATAGAGCGTCTTTTTCATGATTTCCTGATCGCAGAAGAGGAGAAAAAATCAATCCTCACCGCTCTCGCTACAGGGCACCACCTGCTTATACTTGGCCCTCCAGGGTGTGGCAAGACTGAGGTGGCAAGCAGGATCGGCAGTATCCTCAGTGATATAGAGATTGTAGATGGATGTCCCTTAAATTGCTCACCCGATAATCCCTCCTGCCCTTGGTGTCTCGAAGCCAAAGTTAGAGGCAATGGTTTCAAAAAGCAGATACTTACCGCGGGCGAAAGGGTAAAGAAAGTGCAAGGGGGAGGGGAACTTGTTCCTGAAGATTTAATTGGTTCCCTCGATCCTGAGGGCGCGTTGCTTCACGGTGTTCACTCTCTATCTGCCTTCACTCCCGGTAAACTCCTCAGGGCCAATAGAGGTATACTCCTGGTCGATTTTATTGACCGGATGCCGGAAAAGGTATTGAATACGCTTCTCTATGCCTTGGAGGGCGGCAGCGTGACTA
>JBAZOY010000050.1:0-18319 GCA_041648505.1 Syntrophales bacterium
CCTCCCTGAATTCTTTATTGTATTTCCCATATGGTATTCTTTCCACTGTGACACCTCCGTTTCTGTATTTTGCCTTAACATTGGTGTACACTTTTTTCAACATACCTCACCTTTCTGGGGTGAGTGTTGATCGCACTTCACACACTACCAGAAAATCCCATCTTGTCCTGCTGTTATCTCATTTGGTGCACTTGCAAGTTGATTTCACCTTTTACTCGACAGATTCCCTGGCCCAACTCTTCCTGGGCTTCAAATCCACTGGTTTTTAACACATTCAGCATTGTCTGGTTCTCGCTCAAGACATCTCCTACAAAAGCACGAATACCGTTCTGCCGGGCAATATCGGCTAAGTGTTCCAAGAGATGTGTGCCGATTCCTCGCTCTTGATAGATATCTTCTACTACAGGGGCAAGCTCTGCGGAACACTCGCCCGGCCGGCGGGAATAGCGGGCCACGGCGATAATACGTTCCTCTGTTTTCACCCTTATCGTTGCCACAAGGGCAAAAATATCGTAATAGTCTACATTGCAGAAACCGGTAAGTTCCTCTTTGGAGAGCTGTCCCACCTCCTGACAAAATTTCAGATAGATTGTACTGCGGCTGAGTCGATGAAATAACGATGAAATTTTTGTTTCATCGTTATTCTGAATTGGTCTTAGAAGCAGGCTGGACCCGTCCTTCAATATGACCGTTTTGTTGTATTTTCCCAGCTTTTTGGCTACGGAACTCTCTGACATTGGATTTCCCCTTTTGACTGCTTCCAATTGTCCCGATGTTCCTGTTCAACAGTACAGGAAATAAATACGGAAGGATCACGAAACCTGGGAATCATATTTCCCAGGACTGATAAAAATCTATGGCCTGAGAATAAACCTCCTCATGCTGATATTTATCAGCATTCCAATGGCTGTCAACAGCACAACCATGGAAGAGCCTCCATAACTCATAAAGGGCAGGGGTATACCCACAACGGGAACTATACCCAGAATCATTCCGATATTGATAAATACCTGCCAGAAGATAAGCATTGCGATACCGAAGGATATCAGGGCACCCACTAGATCCTTCGCATGGAAACTGATCTTCAAACACCAATATATCAATGACAGGAAAATAATTATTAGAATCATTGCGCCCAAAAATCCCCACTCTTCTGCAAAAACGGAAAAAACAAAATCCGTCTGCTGTACCGGCAGAAATTTCAATTGAGTCTGTGTTCCCTTTAAAAACCCCTTACCCAGAATGCCACCTGAACCGACAGCAATTATTGATTGAATAATATGATAACCGGAGCCGAGCGGATCACTCTCCGGAGAGAAAAAGGTGATAACCCTCCCCTTTTGATAATCCTTCAGGAAATGCCAGCCCACAGGAATGAAGGCAACAAAACCGACGGCAGTAAAAACCAGAGGTCTCCAATCTATGCCGACAAATAAAACAACGGATAAAAAAATAATGCCCAAAATCAATGCCGTGCCAAGATCAGGTTGTTTTAGAATGAGTAAAAACGGAATCGCTACGATCAGAATAGGAATCAGGAGTTCTCTTAATATGTAACTTCTGTCTGCCCTGTAATCGTCAAAGTATTTTGCCAGTGCCAGAATCATCGTTAATTTTACCAATTCTGAGGGCTGAAAAGACCCCCCCCCCACGACAATCCACCGCTGTGAGCCATGGATTGCGTTCCCGTACAGAAAGACGCAGACCAGAAGAAAGACAGAAAAGGCATGAATAACATAGGCGTAGCTGTTTAGAAAACGATAATCAATGCAGATGACTACCCCCATAAATAACAGGCCGATGAGAATCCATTGAACCTGCTTGATATAAGGTGAAGATTGTCCATAATCGTCCAGGCTGTAACCGGCACTGTAAAGGTTTAAAAGGCCTATAGACATGAGAACCAGTACCAGAATTAGAAGTACCCAATCAAAGTGAAAAAATAATTGCCGATCAAATTTCATAGTTTAAAATTTTTTTAATTCACGACTTACGGCTGTGATTACTAAAATATGCATCTATAATCTTTCTGGCAATTGGGGCTGCGGCAGTTCCTCCATGACCGGCATGCTCCACAACAACCGCCACTGCTATTTCCGGATTTTTATATGGCGCGAAACAAACAAAGAGGGCGTGATCTCTGAATCTCTGGGGAAGTATTCTCTCTTTGCGAGCCTTTATATTTTCCGGCATCCTGACAACCTGAGCGGTACCGGTTTTCCCACATACGTCTGCTTCCTTCCTTTTTAAGGCATATCCTGTGCCTCCCCTTTCGTTAACCGCTCCCCAGAGGGCATATTTCAGTATTTCGATGTTTTTTTGACTGATGGGAAGCTGGGATTTTTTCTCGGGAGCGAATGACTTGAATAGCCGACCGTCGGCAGTTTCCATCCGTTTTACAATCCTTGGTCGCCAGAGCGTTCCACCATTTGCAACGGCACAGTAGGCATTCAACAGCTGAAGTGGTGTGGTGGAATTAAATCCCTGACCGATGGCGACGGAAATAGTTTCACCCATCTGCCATGGTTCACCGAACTTGGCCAGTTTCCATTCTTTCGTTGGGATAGTACCTCTCTTTTCTCTGGGAAAATCGATCCCAGTAACTTCGCCAAGACCGAAGCTGCGGGCGTAATGGGCTATTTTATCAACACCTAACATTTTTCCCAAATTGTAAAAATAAACATCACATGATTCTACGATAGCACGGTGCAGATCGACCCAACCATGGCCTTTTTTTTGCCAGCAAAGATAAGTTCTATTGCCCAGTTCAAATGACCCCTTGCAGAAGAACTTTGTTTCCGGGGTAATCAACCCTTCTTCAAGGGCCGCTGCGGCAACAATCAGCTTGTAAGTAGAGCCGGGAGGATACTGGCCGGAAATCGCCCTGTTCTCCATGGGGTGTAAGGGGTCAGTCAACAAGTTTTCCCAATCTTCGAAAGAAATCCCCCTATTGAACATATTAGGATCAAATGATGGTGCACTTACCAGCGCCAGTATGGATCCATTACGCGGATTCATAACAATCACAGCACCTACCTTATCCTTCATAGCGTTCCAGGCCACTTCCTGCAACAATGGATCAATGGTCAGTACTATATTGCAGCCGGGAACAGGCTCGATCTCTCCTATAACTCTAACCTGTTGCCCAAGGGCGTTAACTTCCACCTGTTTTGCTCCCGTTTTACCCTTCAGATATCGATCAAAGTATCTTTCCAGGCCGGATTGACCTACCGTATCACCGATAGCGTATTCACCCGAGGTGTCTTTATCCAGCTCTTCTTGAGATATCTCGCTCGTATAACCGAAAATATGGGTCATCATCGCTCCGGTAAGGTATTGCCTGACAGGATTTACCTCAACAACTATTCCCGGTAGATCCATGTTATTTGTTTCCACTACCAACAATTTCTCTCTGGTGATATTTTTTTCCAGTTTGATTGGTACAAAGGGCTTAGACTTTTCCGGAAGGAGTATGTCGGGAAGAAGATTCATGGATCTTTCCGCATACAGACAGTTTAGTTTTTCAAACACATCATGGATACCGCTGGTACTATTGGGCATAAATAAAATATCAAAAGAGGGGCGATTTTCTACCATAACCTCTCTATTGGTATCCATAATCAACCCTCTCAGTGGCTCGATTTTACGAAGTCTAATGCTATTATTCTCAGATCTCTCCTTTAGATCATCTCCCTTGATGATCTGCAGAAACCACATTCTGACAACCAGAACAGAGAGGGCAAAAGCTACAAAGATAAATACCACCTTGAATCTTTGCCGGAATCTATGAGGATCATGTTCTTTTAACTGACCTCGGATACTTCCCATTCAGCAATACCCTAAACCTGGAGAATATATTAAAAAAAACCGGACTGAGTAAACTGGCTAAAATTGCTTGAGGCAGAAAAGCCCTTACTGTATCGTAACTTAAATCGGTTCCATATATCAGTCTACTGAAAAAAATGATTAGTATTTGCTCCGATAGAACACAGAGGAAGGTAAAACCCATGATGAATAATGCCCTTTCCGGGTAAACCCTCTGAGAAATGAGCGTGGCAATAAAAAATAACAGGGGATACAGGAAAGTGAAAAGGCCGGGGATTGAACCACCGATACAGTCAAGAAAAAAACCAAGGGCAAAGCTCAAGAAGAACCCTTTCATCACCTCCATGTGAAATCCCGCATAAATTACCAATATTAATGATATTTCCACACCAGCCTTGCCGAAAAACAGAGCTTCCGTTAGCGTTGTCTGAAATACAATTAACATCAATAAGAATGCAGACATGAAAATGAGGTAAGTCATTTTTTATCGCCCATATTATCCGGTAAAATTACAGCAACTTCCTCAACCCTGGTAACATCAAGAGAAGGAGTTACCTCAATATTCTGAAATAAACCACTGCCTTTTTTATCTACTCCTGTGACAAACCCGAGTAGAAATCCCTTAGGAAAAACACCTCCTATACCTGAAGATATAACAGCATCTCCCACCATGACATCGTCCGTCTTAAAAATGTACTTCATCTGACACCTAAGACCTGACCCCTGTAAGATACCCTGAACCCTTGTTCTCTGAACCAGTGCGTCAATCTTGCTATTCTCGCTGGTGAGAAGCAGAATTTTCGACACATGCCAGGATGTTTTCGTTATCTTGCCCACAACACCCTGATCAGACGCAACAGGCAGGCCGACTCTTAAGTTATGAATGGTTCCCCTGTTAATTAACATTGTCTGAAATACCGATAACTGGCTTCTGCCTATGACCCTGGCAGCAACGACATTGTAGCTGATCTTTTCTTTGAGTCCCAGAAGTTTCTGTAACCGTAAACCCTCAGAATACCCCTCTCTATACTGGATCAACTGCTGTGTTAACAGAGCAGTTTTCTTTTTGAGCTTTCTATTTTCTTCTTCCAGCCCCACCAGAAAGATATACCGCTGCCAAGCGCTCATTAATCCTTCCAAAGGTCTGTTTATCGCGTTCATCAAAGGTGCCGCCATTTCTAACACTAACTTTTCAACAATACCGGTCTCAGACGAACGCCTCACATTGCGGAAAGTCATGGAAATAAGAATTATAATGAGAACGAATATTATAATTAGCTGATATCTTTTAGAAAATAACATTCCTCGCCTATGGATAAACAAGAGGAAACAAATCCCCTTACCGTAGGGATGGACAACCCACTGGCTTCCTACGGAAAAAGGGGAGTTTATCTTTGGAGTTAGGAGCGCAATTAATCAGATATGTTGGTGAAATTATTTTTTACACAGACCTTTACTTATCACACCTGGACGGCGACCTCTTTTAACATATCTATCTGATCAAGGGCCATACCGGCACCTATGGCTACCGTAGAAAGAGGATCATCGGCTAAAACAATGGGGAGGCCGGTTTCTTCTCTTATAAGAACATCTATATTTTTCAAAAGCGATCCTCCTCCGGTTAAAACAATGCCTCTGTCCACAATGTCACCCGCTAATTCCGGAGGAGCGTTTTCCAGGGCATCTCTTATGGTATCTATAATAGTACGAACCGGTTCCATAATGGCCTCTCGTACCTCATCTGAATTAATCGTAACAGTTTGGGGAATACCCGATATCAGATCTCGCCCCTTAACAGCAATCGTTCGCAATTCCTTCTCCGGAGAGGCACAACCGATAGTTGTCTTTATAACCTCGGCCGACCGCTCTCCAATGAGAAGACTGTACTTTCTTTTCATATAATGCACGATTTCCTCATCCATCCTATTACCGGCAACCCTGACAGATTGAGCGTAAACAATACCTGCCAGAGATATCACAGCAACCTCCGTCGTGCCCCCACCGATATCCACGATCATGGAACTTATGGGTTCCGTTATCGGTAAGCCGGCCCCAATGGCCGCTGCCATTGGTTCTTCAATAAGATAAATCTCCCTGGCACCGGCAGATT
Source organism: Syntrophales bacterium (assembly GCA_041648505.1). GTDB lineage: Bacteria > Desulfobacterota > Syntrophia > Syntrophales > CG2-30-49-12 > JBAZOY01. Next base: position 5,936 of record JBAZOY010000050.1, read on the forward strand.
CTACTGCCTCTTTGACGGCTCGCCTTTCAACCTGGGTAATGCATGACGGCACCGAAACAATGATCCTCGGACGAACGAGAGCCCTGCGATTGTGAACACGAAGTATGAAGTGTCTCAGCATCGCCTCTGTAACATCAAAATCAGCTATCACCCCATCCTTCATCGGTCTGATGGCTACGATATTACCAGGGGTTCGTCCCAGCATATTCTTAGCTTCCGTACCAACAGCCAGAATCTTTTTTGTACCCCTTGCATCTCTATGAACAGCAACCACTGAAGGCTCACTCAGCACAATACCTTTACCTTTTACGTAAACCAGCGTATTGGCAGTTCCTAAGTCTATCGCCAGATCATTGGAAAACTTCCCCAAAATAAAATCGAACAGCAAGGTCTCTCCTCCCAGGGTTTTTATGGAATCTCAGCTTAGCGATTAGTAATATATAATTGTATATAGTATTTCATTGCGCTAATCAATTAATTTTTATAAAAATTTTCACGCTAATATTTGCTCAAGTAGTCGCAAAAATTATTGCATTTAATGCGCTACTGTAATAACTATATCAAATCTTTATACGTGAGGAGATTTACCATGCTTGAACTGATGAGAAAACACGCCAGGAACTGGCTCATGAAGGTCATTCTGGGTATTATCATTATCGTCTTCATCTTTTATTTCGGTACCGTGAACGGAGATAAAAAGGCTGAAACCATCGCCACTATAGACGACAAGACCATAGCCATCATAGATTTCCAAAGGGAATATCAGAATCTCTTTGATTTCTATCGCCAGCAGTATGGCGACAGAATGACGGATGATCTCCTGAAGAATTTAAATCTCAAACAGGAGGCCTTTGACAATATAATTAATCGGGCCATCATCATCCATAAGGCCGACAAGCTCAATTTAGAAGTTACCGCTGACGAGATCAGAAACTCTATTCTTTCTTTTTCTGCTTTCCAGAAAAACGGCGTTTTTGACGATGGGATCTATCGTCAAATTCTACGTTCTAATAAAATGACCCCGGAAGAGTTTGAGGACATACAAGGGAAGACATTAACCATAAAAAAAGTCGAAAATCTCATCGTGGATGCCGTCAAGGTATCGGAGCAAGAAGTGCATGATCTGTACAGGTTTCAGAACGAAAAAATTAATATAACCTTTCTCCAACTCTCCCCCAAAGACTTTACGGAAAAAGTCACCCCTTCACAGACAGATCTGGAAACGTATCTGAAGGTACATGGTAATGATTTCCGCAGACCGAAACAGGTTCAGCTCAAATATATTTCATTTTTAGGTCAGGATTTCGCCCCTTCTGTAAAGGTAGCCGATATTGATGTTGCGGATTATTACGAACATCACAAAGATGAGTTCTTAAAATCAGATAGTAAGGCCGCCGCCCCACTGTCGGAAGTCAGAGATAAGATTGCTGCTGAATTAAAACAGATACAAGGAATGGTTATCGCGGCAGAAGAGGCAAAAAAGGCTCATGATACCATCTATCAGAAAGAAAATTTTGACGGCTACGCGACACAAAAAAAACTGGAAATTAAAACTACCGAATTCTTTTCTTTGAACAATCTACCACCGGATTTCAGCAGGCTTCCCGATTTTACCGGAATCGTCTCTAACCTGGGCAAGGGTGATGTCAGTAAGATACTGTCGAACGAGAAAGGAGACTATATTTTCAAACTCATGGCCCAAAAACCTCCTTCAATACCAACCTTGAATGAGATCAAAGAAAAGGTTGAAAAACGTTATATCGAGGAAGGATCCGAACGTTTGTGTAAAAAGGCTTCCGAAGATATCCTCGACCGCATGAAAAAAGGGGAAGATATCGAAAATATAGCCAGGGAAAAGGGGTTAAAGGTAAACGAAACGGGATTCTTTCTGCCTGGTTCTAATATAGAAAAACTCGGCTTCTCGCAAGAATTGAATGAAGGCCTCTTTAATATTTCCAAGAAAAAGCCCTATGCAGACAAGGTATTTCAAATTAGTGGAAACTTTATACTCATCCAGTTTAAGGCAAGAGAAAAATCTGACGACCGTGACTTTGAAGTAAAAAAAGAACAACTGAAAAACGTCCTTTTTAAAATCAAGAAAAATGAGTATCTCAAATCGTGGCTGGAAGGTGAGAAGGCATATATGCGCAAAGAAGGTACATTAAAGGTTATGAAAGATATCAAAGAACTATAAAGTCAAGAATTTGAATCGAACAATACAAACTCTGATTCTAGACTTACGAATCATATTTTACGAGATTCCCAGGTGAAAATAGGTGCTTTATCATTAAAAAACAATGTATTCCTGGCTCCCATGGCAGGCATTACGAACCTGCCGTTTAGAACACTTACGAGGGAATTCGGTTGCTCTCTGGCTTTTACCGAAATGATCAGCGCTGTCGGACTGTCCAGGAAGATGGAGAAAAGTTACCGATATCTCGACAGTTCACCGGTCGACAGCCCCCTTGGTGTACAGATTTTCGGATCGGATGCGGATATTCTTGCTGAAGCAGCACAGATCCTTACAGACCGGGATGTTGATCTTTTAGATATTAACATGGGGTGCCCTGTTAAAAAGGTCGCCCGGACCGGGGCGGGAGCGGCCCTGATGAAAGATCCCGCACAGGTGGCTTCTATTGTCCGGGCAGTCAGAAAGGCCACTCACCTGCCTTTGACGGTTAAAATCCGTTCCGGGTGGTACCGTCATGATGTGAAAGCCATCGAGATCGCTCGCATTGCCGAAGATCATGGAGCCGATGCGGTAATCATCCATCCCCGATCAGCGGAACAGGGATTTAGCGGTTCGGCAGATTGGAGCATTATTGAAATGGTAAAAAACAAACTGCACATACCTGTGATAGGCAACGGAGATATAAGAAGCGCCGAAGATGCACTCAGAATGATGAATGTAACCGGCTGCGACGGTGTAATGGTGGGAAGAAGTACTCTGGGAAACCCTTGGATTTTCAGAAATATTATACTCTGTCTTGGAGGTCAACGTGCTTTCACTTTGCCTCCCCTGTCAGAGAAGGAACGGATTATTGAACGCCATCTGGACATGGAGACAGATTACGCCGGGGGAAAATCAGGGATCAGAAGTTTCCATAAACACCTCCTGTGGTATACGAAGGGATTGACGGGTAGTGCTCAATTCAGACAAACGATATCTTCGATCAATCACAAAGAATGCCCTGACACAAGAAGGGAATGGATACTAAACGAACTGCACCGCTTTTTCTTCAGTACCATTCCGAATTACAGTAACTATCCGGAAGTCATAAGTCAGTAGCCTGCCGCTGAAGGATCATGGCTGGGGCTGGGATATAAACGGTGTATACCTCCCACAACCTGCCGATTTCTTCGAGTTGAGGCATAAATGGTTTGGATTGGCAGTTTGACAGATGCGCAAAAGAACTCCACAGACAAAACTTCATAAGCTGGGCAGCATCCTCCAGACAACACTGAAAAAGAAGAACATTTTCATTAATTTTGAAGACGAAAGCTTAATTCAAGTATGGAATAAAGCTTTGGGACCACAGATCGCAGCCCACTCCCGCCCCTTCCAGTTGAAGGGCGAGACCCTTTTCGTCAAGGTCTCTAGCTCTGTATGGATGCAGCAGCTCCACTTCATGAAAGAGGATATCCTCGAAAAAATAAATCAATCGTGGGGAAAAACAACGGTAAAAAATATATACTTCTCGATCGGTGAGTTCTCCTTGCCATCGTTAAAAGGAAAAGGGCAACAGTTCGTCCCCCCTGATGCGTATCTCTTAAAAGAAAGGGACAAAAAACTGATCGAAAAAAGTATTGTTTCTATACAGGATCAGGAACTTAGGGAGTTACTGGAAAGGGTTATGACTAAAGAGATAAGTCGGCGGCGGTTCATGGCAAATCAGCAGACTTCTTCTTACGTTATTAGTTTAGAGGACGAATAAATATACCGCTTTGCGGCTTGGGTGCAAACCATGTAGACTTTGGAGGCATGATTCCACCCCCATCTACGACATCCATTAGTTGAGTTATGTTTATCGGATACAGGGAAAAAGCGACGGCGAATTCACCTGAATCTACAAGTCTTTCTAATTCCTCACATCCCTTTATCCCGCCTACGAACTCAATTCTGCTGTCTGTTCTCGTATCCTTAATTCCCAGCACAGGTTCCAATAAATGATTCTCCAGAATGGAAACATCCAGGTTGCCGGCAGGAGGATTATCACCCTCATGACAATTGCCTCTCAGAGCCAGTTTGTACCACTTTCCGCCCAGATACATGCCGAACTCACGTGGCTGTTCGGGTGATTTCTCTTTAAAGTCGCCGGTTATCAAGAATTTTTGACCGATTTTATTGAAAAATCCCGTCTCTTCCACCGAGGTCGTTATGTCCCTAACAACCCGATTATACTCAAATATTTTAAGCTGATTATGGGGAATCAGGACAGCCATCATGTAGTTATAGGCTTCATCACCTCTGTGGTCCGGATTTTGTTCCCTCCTCGTTTTCCCAACCGCGGCGGCAGCGGCAGCCCGGTGGTGACCATCGGCAATGTAGAGGCTATCAATCTTTGCAAACTCATCCGCAACAGCCTTAATTTTTTTCTCATCACTTATAACCCAGACCGTGTGAGAAACACCATCATCGGCGGTAAAATCATATTCAGGTTGATCCATGACAACTTCTTTGATAATCCGGTCCAGGGAATCCTGGTACCTGTAAGTTACAAATACCGGTCCTGTCTGGGCATTGACTGCAGTAATGTGTTTTACACGATCTATCTCCTTATCATGTCTCGTAAGTTCATGTTTCTTGATCCGACCTGATTCATATTCAGCAATACTTATCCCTCCGACAATGCCGTACTGTTCATGATTCAGCATCTTCTGACGGTAGATATAAAAACAGGCCGTTTCATCCTGAGTCATGATGCCAGCCTGGATAAGTCCATTCAGATTCAGCCTCGCTATTTCATAAATGTTGTCATTACCGATATCTGAACCGGGTAATGCATCAACCTCCGACTTTTCTACACGTAAAAAACTCAAAGGATTGCCTTCGGTAATTTTTCTCGCCTCTTCTATGGTTACCACATCATAGGGAAGTGCAGCTACATCCTGCACATATTGCTTCCGGGGTCTCACCGCCTTAAAGGGAACAACAGCAGCCATAACAAATCTCCTCTTGCTAAATTTCTACCACACTGACATATTGAAATCAATCCCCAAAAGGCAGGAACAGGGGTAAGAGCGCTTTGGCGACTCCTTCAGCAACTCTATTGTAAATTCAATTTGCACTATATTGCACAGATCTTATCAGAGACAAGATAAATCAACTAAAAATAGAAAGGGCTATTTTTACGAGGACTAATGAATTATATCAAAAATTTCTATGGTCTAATATATGATTTATAATGGCCGGGAAGGGAGGTACGATGGATCGCGCGTTTATACACGGACTTGAGGGCAGCAGTCAGGGAACAAAAGCGACATTCTTCAGAAAAAAATATCCCGATATGATCATTGAAGATTATGTCGGGGCACTCAGTGAGAGAATGGATACGCTGAACAAAATCCTTTTTGACAAAAAGGATTTAATACTGGTTGGTTCCAGCTACGGGGGGTTGATGTCCACCATTTATGCGTGCAGCAACGAAAAAAAGGTCAAAAAACTTATCCTCCTGGCACCTGCCCTTGGCTTTCCGGAATACAAATTTAACTTGAACGAAAAGTTAGTTATCCCCGTAACGATCTATCATGGTTTGTATGACGATGTTGTTCCCTGGAAACCCGTTCAGGAGGTTGCCCTTACGCTCTTCGAAAATCTTTCATTCAATACAGTGGACGATGACCATTCATTATATAAAACCTTCCATAGCCTGGACTGGGATGAGATGCTGAACCTTTGATCTAAGGGTAACGTAACGACAATTCACCCTGAAGACACTTATCTTACTGTGGAACCGGCAGAATATTTATTACCGCCATTTTCCACCTGCTAAAGTGCAGGAGAACACAGCATGCATAACAAGTCCGTACAAAAAACAAGAAATCTCCCGGTTTTATCAAATACCCTGAGGATGGTGGCCTGGGAAGTGACGCGTAGCTGCAATCTTTCCTGTGTTCATTGTCGGGCTTCCTCCCGGCACGGTTCCTACCCGGGGGAACTTACCACCGATCGATGCCTGAGACTCCTCGACGAAATTGCCCTCTTCAGCAAACCGGTGATTATCTTGACCGGTGGTGAACCGCTTTTCCGGAAGGATATTTTTGAGATAGCCACCTATGGAACCAAAAAGGGGCTGCGGATGGTCATGGCAACCAACGGAACCCTGGTTACCGAAGAGATGGCCGGCAAGATGCGAGATGCAGGTATCAGGAGGGTCAGTATCAGTATTGATGGCATGGATGCAAAAAGCCACGATGCCTTTCGCGGAGTAAGCGGCGCCTTTTCCGGGGCAATGACAGGTATTGAAGCCCTAAAAAAAGCAGGGATAGATTTTCAGCTCAACACCACCATAGTCCGGACCAATCTCGCCCAGATTAAAGGTATCCTCGATCTGGCCATCGGGCTCGGCGCGGCCGCCCACCATATATTTCTCCTCGTTCCCACCGGACGGGGAAAAGAAATGTCCGATCAGAGTTTATCTCCTGATGATTACGAAAAGACACTGCAATGGTTTTATGAAGAGAGCCTGCAATGCCCAATTCAACTGAAGGCTACCTGTGCGCCCCACTACTTTCGAATCCTTCACCAGAAAAGGGAAATCATACAAGAAAAACCACGCGAAACAAACAGCGCCCTGCATACCATGACGCGGGGTTGTCTGGGTGGAAGCTCTTTCTGTTTTATCTCCCATACCGGACAGGTACAGCCCTGCGGCTACCTTGAGCTTGATTGCGGCCAGGTCAAGGAAAATGCCTTCAGGGACATCTGGGAAAACTCTCCCCTGTTCCACAATCTACGAGATTTAAATCAATATAAAGGTAAATGTGGCCGGTGCGAATTTATAAAAGTATGCGGTGGCTGTCGTGCCCGGGCCTACGAAGCTACAGGAGACTACCTGGCCGAGGAACCATTATGCATTTATGAGCCTATCCGTCGGGAATAGCAAGCAGGAGGAGACGCAGGCGTACATGAAACGTACGTCGAGGAGCCGACGACGATACCAACGAAGATAGCGCTTTGATTTAGAATTGGAATAAAATAATACTTGCGCAGAGCGGCTACTATTTAATAAAATCCGGGGGAAATTAAAGACCGGACAGTGTCAGCTTGTAGCGTTATCAATGGTTTTTAATCTTCGCAGTGATAGGGAGAAATAGACGTGTAAACCTTCAGCCATCATCTGTTGGTATCTGGGGTTGGTACCTGGCTTTTGACTGATGGCTGACTACTGAACGCTTAAATTGAAGGAGTTATGAAAAAAGAAGCTTATTTAAAGAGGCCGGTTGAGCATATTGATATAACGTCCATCAATGCTGTGGATATCATTCAGGCCATGAGTGGAATGTCCTTCACGGCGAGGGATCTCGCAAGTGCCGCCGATATATACGACAGAATGCTCAGTGACAGAGATTGTGCCATTATATTGACCATAGCCGGCAGCACAAGTGCTGCCGGCTGCATGCAGATCTATTCAGACCTTGTAAAATACAATATGGTGGACGCGATCGTTGCCACAGGCGCCACGATTGTGGACATGGATTTTTTTGAAGCTATAGGATTCAGACACTACCAGGGCAGCCCTTTTGTAAATGATCAGCAATTAAGAAAATTATATATAGACAGGATTTATGATACCTTCATTGATGAAGAAGAACTCCAGGCCTGTGACAGAACGATCAGAGAAATCGCCGACAACCTCCCCCCCCGCCCCTATTCTTCACGAGAATTTATACGGCAGATGGGACGTTACCTTACAGATCACGCTACAAAGAAAAATTCCCTAGTCCAGACAGCCTACGAACATGACGTGCCTATCTTCTGTCCCGCGTTTTCCGACAGCAGCGCCGGTTTTGGCCTTGTCCTGCATCAGCATCAGCATCCCGAAGAACATGTCTCCATTGATTCCGTAAAGGATTTCAGGGAGTTAACCATGATCAAAATGAAGGCCGAAACAACGGGGCTCCTCATCATCGGAGGAGGTGTCCCCAAGAACTTCGCCCAGGATACAGTGATCTGTGCCGAGATACTGGGCAAACAAGTCCCCCCGCATAAGTATGCCGTACAGATTACCGTTGCCGATGTAAGAGACGGGGCATGTTCCAGTTCCACTCTAAAGGAAGCATCCTCATGGGGGAAAGTGGATATAGCCTGTGAGCAGATGGTTTACGCCGAGGCAACATCAGTATTACCTTTACTGGCAAGTTATGCCTATCACAAGGGAAACTGGGGAAAAAGAAAGCAATTGCGGTTTGCCGGGATATTTGAGGATTAGATTCCCAAATATATTTGCTTTTGGAATATCTCTTTACTATGATGATTAAGTTGCTAAAAGATTTGTTATTCTATAATTAGGTATACTGTTCCCGATCTACTTCAAAAAAGCGTTCCTTTGTTTTATTCATTGCACGTTGATTACCTAAAGATAAAAATTAAGGAGGTCTATGCGCGATGTCAGAAGAAACCCGTAAAAAAGAACACAAAGAAAAACATCTGGAAAAGTTGACCGTCAAGGAATTGCGGAAGATCGCCGCCGAGATTCCCCATGCAAGGGCGATCCATGACATGCATAAGGAGGAACTCGTTGCCTTTATCAAAGAAACCCGGGGCATCGAAGACGGAACACTCGCCAAGACAAAGACACATGCAGTCAAGATCAAAATGACCAAACCGGAGCTCAAAGCCAGAATCCGCGAACTGAAAATTTTTAAAATGCAGGCGTCGGAATCTAATGAAAACAAGAAAGCTGCCATGTTGCGGTATCAGATCAGTCAGTTGAAGAAAAAATCGAGACGCGTTGCCACGGCCTAAACTTTGGAATCGGCTGAAATGTCCCGATCTATATTTGGTGGATTCGTGGTGGGTTCGGGGGTGGGTTCGGGGGACATAATACCGATTATTGTCAGCGACTCCCCGGAAATTGGTATTATGCCCCCCGATAACCCCCATTCTCATGTGCAATTGCGTGGCGAAGTGTCGATAGCATTTGAATGCTTTGCCAAGCCCTGTTTTCTGTGTACAGCTGAAACTTCAGCACGTGTTCGTAGTACTTCTTGGCTCGTTTCAGGAAATCTCCTCTAAAGTCGTCGAGAGAAATCTCTTGTGACTGTTTCCCTTTAATAAGCTGAGCTATTTCTGTCACTGCCGATTCGTAAACAGCGTAGAGCGTCACAAGAAATGGCCCGCGAAAGAACCTTGGGAGAAAAACCTCTATTTGGTGTTCACATTCACTCGCAGCCGCATACCATTCGGGGTCGCCTGACGAGATATGCTCCTGACGGACGCGGGCCTCCAAGCGAGTACGTTCAGCCTTCGTAAGACTTTCAATGTGAGTTTCAATGACCTGTAAGTAGTCCTCTAACGCATCCAGTTCACAATTTATTTCCAATAGACGGAAATCGAATTCGACAGAGTCGATACTCACGGTCTTCTCTGTGGGATTGGATTCACTGTCGCTAACGTTTGTCATGCTTTACGAGCCTTTGCTTCTTCTTTGGATGATGTCATGTGCTTAGAATATTGGTAATTTCGTTTTCCACCCACTCATATTCCGGTGCTGGAGGGAAAACGGGATCTGTGGCATCTTCCTGTTGATTAATCCAAGCTGCCAGTTCGCCAATGCTTCCAAATGATGATGTGATGCGGAGGGCCTGTTCCTCTAATCCTTCGGGAGAGGAACCGAAATCAATGCCAAACGTAGCCACTCCAGCCATGGCGCGGCGAGACGCTCTCTCTAAAAGAACATGCGCGAGCAGGAGGGACAATTCGGGGGACAGTATACGTAATTCAATCTTTCCTACCTAAATTGTGTATACTGTCCCCCGAACACGCTCAGCCGCCGCAGGCGGTCGGGCGTGTTCGATGGTCTTAACCAGCGCGGAGCAAACACCATTGCGAAAAACGCGTCCCGCTTATTCCGCGTCTGGTTGAAGGCTGTGTTATCAGAGATTTATTTATTTTTCCTCTTGCAAACTGTTATATAAAAGGCGTCATCGAGATCGCCAGGTTCCGAGTAAATCCATGTTGATTCTTCCAATGTTTTCATAGGCTCGTCTCGAAATGTTATTCTGCCTGCTAGCCTCTTGTATCTTCTTCGCGTGCAGTCCACTTCTCTAAGTTCAATATATTCCTCCCATACTTTAGATTCGCATTTTTCAGTGGGAACAGATTTGTACCAGACTTGAACTGTATTTTTATCGGGATAGACGATGCTGTCCTTATCATAAAAGAATTCATAGCCAACCATATTTGTGAAGAATTTATTCCAAGACTCTGCTTCACAAATTGAATACAATCCAGAAACTAATAACAATGTAAAGCATAATATTAGGAATGTTTTCATTTGATCCTCCGATTTGTATATATTTACCTGATTACGGCGTTCATCCTGACCGCTTGCGGTCAGGATGAACGTAAAGATAACCCGCCGGGGCCGGAACCCTGGCAGAAAAACCACAGACTGGAATTCCCCGGTCGGGTTGATTGATTCGTTATGCAGTCTTTTGGATCAATTTCTTGTCGAGTTCGAGCTCATAAGAGAGGATCGTTTTAATGTTCATCTTTTTGGAAGCGTTAAGAATTTCAATTCCGACTATTTTATTCTCGGATGTCGTATCTAAATTGACACCCTCGGAAATCTCAACTACCCCGTCCGGTTTCTGGGTTCCCAGTTTGATATATACGGCGTCAACCTCAGCATCATAATGGACTTTCATGTGTTCCTTCCTTTTTTCAATGGATAATTTGTTATTACCGTTGCCGTATCCCCGGCAATGGAGACGACGATTTTCAGCGGATACTGAAAACCGGTAACATCTCGGATGATCTCATGTTCTCCCTGACGCAAATTCATGCCGGTCAAAATTGTAGAAATTATTGACTCTGGAATTTTGTAAAGACTTGCCCGCCTTTTAGCATGTCGCGAGAATTTTATTTTCATGCCCATCACATTTTTATTTCTGTTCCCAACTTAATACACGATACTGACCCCTGGCTATTTGAAAGAAAAGTGCGTTCTTCGTCATTGCACAGTAACACGCTCCTTTGTTCGTATGATTTATACAATGGTCAGATGGATAAATCCATTGATCCTCTCCTTTAAATGTGGGAACACTTTCGATTATGTTCTTTATTTCTGCTGTCTTCAAGACATTATTTTTGTAAGGAATCATTGTCACCTTCAGTTGGTCATGGAACTTGCTTGCATATTTTTCAAATCCAGACGATTTTTCCACATCTATCCCCTTTACAACGGTTCCTGGTTTCCTGACTACGACCGGTGAGGGTTCACCCCATACCTTCAATTCCCATTCTGAGAGCGTCCTGCTCTGTGCAACATTCTCGGCAGCCCTCACCAAGCGCAGATAATCCTCCGTGCTATCAATTGATGTCCAGTTCAGATCTCTGCACCCTGGGAGATGAGCAATGACAATCGAGTCAAATGGGCAGTGGGGTGGTAAGGGTATCAGTTCTGCACACCAAAGGTATTTCAGATACAGGTTCAAGACTTTTTGTGCGATTCCTATTCTGAATCGTCCGTTTCGCAGGCAATCGGGAAATTCCGATGAGAGATTGTTGCTAATATCAACGACATTTGACAGATGACCTTCTTCTGTGATCGGAGAGTTATACTTATTTGCTATCTCACGGAGCTTTTCCCGCAAAGCATTGCGAAAAAGGTTCCTACTCGTTTCCGATGCTGTTTTGGAGTATGTATTTGATCTCCCAAGGGCACCAAATATTGACATCGTCAAGAACTCGTTTCTAAGAAATTTTTCGTTGTCAGTTCCCATTTCCCTATTCCCGTTCGAGCCGCGTGTTCAGCCGCCGCAGGCGGCGACACGCGGTGACAGACGCGGCTCCGTTCAACCCGACCGCAACCGGTCGGGCTGAACAGTGTTTATATATGGATCTTGTTTAATAACCCAAACACCGCATATTTTGCGGTGTAACACCCCTCGAAAATGCTTTATGTCTTCCATTTAAGAAATTAATTATGGTTCTTTCGTGAAAAAGTTGAATGAAGGTTTCGCAGCGTTAAAATAACTTAGAATTAGGATAACTTACAATACTTAGATTTATCATTGCCGTACTGAATAAGGATTTGAGTGGTTTGAATGCTATAGAATCAAGATAAAGCATAGAAATAATGCCTTCAAATCCTTTGTAACTCAGTGCTAATACGGCATGGCAAAATAAATGGAGTTAATCTTAACTGATTCCAACAT
>JBAZOY010000051.1:0-18191 GCA_041648505.1 Syntrophales bacterium
TCATCGGATACGACGCAAAGCGCTCCTGCCAAAGATGACCCTTCCATTTTTCTCGAAAGTTGACATGCCGTGTATAACGGCGATGAGCCTCTCCCATAGCGTGACGTAAGCTGTCAGAATGCCTTGGAAGGGCTATGAAATGAACGTGGTTAGGCATGAGGCAATAGGCCCACACAACAACTTCGTAACGCCTACAGGAAGCGGACATCATGACCATATATTCCCGATAATCTTCGTCGCAGAAAAAAGTCTGCATCCGGCGATTGCCACGCTGTGTAATGTGGTGAGGTATTCCTGGTATGACGACTCTTGCTATCCTTGCCATGCCCTGATTTCTACCGCGATTCTTCCTAATTGTCAATAATTAAGTATACTGTCCCCAGAACTATTCCCTTGCATTTGCTCTTCATACCATACAAAGGCGTCATCCAATTCGTATTGCGCCAATTCAAGAAAGCGAACTCTCATCGCTGGCGATACCTCGCCATCACCTCGTCATAAGGAAGCGTTTTGAGACGGCCCTCTTTATAGGCAGCCCATCGCTTGGCCGCTTCTTCCGCCCATATTTTATCCAGTTCCACATCCGGCTGATCCAGTTTTGCCAGGATCATATCAACAAGCATCGCCTTATCCGTATCCGGTAATTCCTCAATCTTCTTTGCAAGTTCTTCCGTTTTCGATCTCATCCGTATCACCTCCTTCAAGGTAAGGATAATCTTAAAATGTCAGAATTTCAAATCGAATCGCTTGATCAGGCCTTTATTGACGAATTTTCTTTTAACAGAGCGAAGTGTGCATCGGCGAACTCTTGAATGCTTTGTGGCAATCTACGGTAACAATCCCAGAAGGCCGATGAGGCAAAGTGGTTCAAATGCGTTTCGTCTTTCCCGCCTTGTGTTCCTCAACGGCGCTTTGCACCAACCTGTCCAGCTTGCCGGTCTCGCTATCCATTTCTATCTGACGATCCCATTCGGCTGCATCAAATTCGATAAACCAGGAGCGAAAAGCGGCCCGTTCACCGGGGCTGAATTGTTTGACAGTCTGCTCAAGCATTTCGACTTGTGACATGGTCATTCTCCTTTATGGTATCTTCTTTTTCTCCCAAGATGGCTTTAATCTTAGCATTTACATCAAATAAAAACAACCGGCGGGCGCCAGGGGAATATTCTCAAGGGTGACATCGGGCAAGCGGCCTTGCCCTAAAACCTCAGTGGCGTCAAGTATTTCGATTCCAACAAGCTTTTCATCCAGCCCGATGTTCAGTACAATCTCCTCATTCAGTCTCACAGTGCGGCATTCATGTTTGCCTTCAATCAGCCTGATGTAAAGGGCGTCGATTTCTGGATCATAACTGATTTTCATCGCTCTCTCCTTTCAAAAGAAAAACGTGTAAACGGTAATAACGATCGTTTCCGTCTTGCTCTTTCATGGCCCCTGTTATGTCAACGTCAGACTGCACTGCTTACACCTGAAAACCTTCCCCTACAAAACCACGCCAGTCTTCCACTATCTCAAGAAGCGGTAAAACATCCACCAGGCCATCATTACAGCCATTCACGTGGGCACCGGCACTGCTCCACTTGTAAGACCACGGTTCCTTTGCAAGACCGGCACGAAACGGATTCAACTCGATATAGCGGGCTGCGGCAAGAAGATGCTTTTCATTCATCGGATAAGATGCAAAGCGCTCCTGCCAAAGATGACCCTTCCATTTTTCTCGAAAGTTGACATGCCGTGTATAACGGCGATGAGCCTCTCCCATAGCGTGACGTAAGCTGTCGGAATGCCTTGGAAGGGCTATGAAATGAACGTGGTTAGGCATGAGGCAATAGGCCCACACATCAACTTCATAACGCGACAGGAAGCGGACATCATGATTATATATTCCCGATAATCCTCGTCGCAGAAAAAAGTCTGCATCCGGCGATTGCCACGCTGTGTAATGTGGTGAGGTATTCCTGGTATGACGACTCTTGCTATCCTTGCCATACCCTGATTTCTACCGCTATTCTTCCTAATTGTCAATAATTAAGTATACTGTCCCCGGAACTATCCTATACTGTCCCCGGAACTATCAGGAACTATCAGGCATGAGGTAATAGGCCCATACATCAACTTCGTAACGCCTACAGGAAGCGGACATCATGACCATATATTCCCGATAATCTTCGTCGCAGAAGAAAGTCTGCATCCGGCGGTTGCCACGCTGTGCAATGTGGTGAGGTATTCCTGGTATGACGACTCTTGCTATCCTTGCCATACCCTGATTTCTACCGCTATTCTTCCTAATTGTCAATAATTAAGTATACTGTCCCCGGAACTACTCCCGGAACTACTCGAACTGGAATTCACCACTATCCCCAGAACTAAAGTATACTGTCCCCAGAACTCACCCATGAGAACATTGATAAAAAAAAGTATACTATATAAAGCACTATTTTTTATAAAGTCATTTTTAAAATAGCAATGAACTACCCCGCAGCAAGCTACGGGGTATCGCTGGTTCCTTATCGTTCCGGCGAAGCAAGCTTCGGGGAATTATACCCGTAGAGATTAAAATAGAAATAATCCAATATATTTCCAGTTGGATTAATGTATTGATGTCCGGATTTGAAAAACAACTTTTCAGGAAGTACACCACGGGAAAAGCTGCACAATAATTTTCCTATGGTCGGTCGTTGGTCATTCTTGCACTGTCCACCTACGAAGCCGTAACTTTCAGCGCTGAATTGATGTGAGGATTACCTGTTGAACGATATTCTTTAAAATACTTAGCGCTCCACAATCTACCCGCCTCCATGAAAGCAGAACCGCTCTTTTCGAAGATTATCGTCTCTGCAAGCTACGGCGCGGTCTATCAAGTGCGACACGCGAGATATCAAGGTCGACACCCTGCGGAATGCGCCAATGGACGTTTCCTGCTGCGCTGTAGAGGCGGACGCGATGCTCACCAACAAAGGAAAAATTATAATTCTTGAGTCGAATGTCCTCACCGCAGAATTGATGCCGAGATCCAAAATAAGACAATTGACCCCAGCGTTCGTTATTAACTATTTTAACGGGTATTGTAATAGATTCTGTTGACATGGTCCCTATCGGCGCCGGACGCCCTGTTTTTTTAATACTTCAAGCGTATCATTTACTACCTGGACAGAAATGCACAGCGCGTCAGCAATATCTTGCGTATTTATTTCAGTGCGCCCCAAGGCCCGGATGGCTTGAATATGGGTAAAAATCGCAAGTTGTAATTGTCTTTTTGAGGCAGGAGGGGGACCTGGGGATGGAGATGGGGCTACCATAATATTAGCGCTGGTGCTTGCGGTGCCTCCGGTTATGTAATTCCCTGTGGCGTAAAATTTCATTTCGGTTTTCTCCGATTCTCCCTGCTTCTTGTCTATCAGATTATTTTTCGTGTCGGATTGGGCCGTGCTCTTGTTCATAGCTCTCCTTCTGAACTGTCAGTGCCGTTATTAGTCCGTCGACCAATCTGGGCGGTATAATTAGCTGTAGAAGTGGTTCGACTGGCACATTCTTTCCCTTACTCGCCAATTCAGTCTGTTCGGGTGTCAAATGGGATGGGGTCCGTAGAACATAAATCAAGAAATCAAACTCGGAATGCGTCACAGCCGCGTAGTTGATGTAGTAAGCGGGAGTATCTGGTTTTGGATCTGGCGTTATCTTCACCTCTACCCGCTCAGGCAAGTGCTCACTTTTGACTTTCTTGCCAGGTATCTTTTTTGCCATATCGCTCCTCCTTTGTTTAATTGGTATAACGTCAAGGGTCTTCCCAGAGCAACATGTTCGTTGCAGCTTGGGATACCTATTGGTTTCAATAATTTGCCTTTGATTGCCTCGTTATTCGAAAAACATGGTGAAGCATTGCTTTCAATTTTTGTAAGTATAGGAAGGCTGTTTTTGCTTGTCAAGGGATATTATGCATCACGAAAAACATTAGCTGACGATGTGGTTGGGAACGGTGATCCTCATTCATTTTCGGAGTGAAATGATGAATCACTGCATGCTTGGCTTACAGGAAGCAGCCCAACTTTTACAGTGACGGAAAATACGCTCTCAAGACTTTGCGCCTTTCAAACCGGAATCAATGAATTCACTTGAATGGTTATGGTGTTGACTTGTATTTGGAAGAAAGACACCTGGGCCAAGTATGCAAGAACCAGATGAGCCATATTTATAAAATTTCATTCTCTCCCCTCGATAATCGCAATCTCTTCTTCAGTCAGACCGTAAAGCTCGTACACGATCCGGTCAATCTCCTTCTCCAGCGCCGAGGTATCCGCTGCCGGGTCGGCTGCCTTGGCGGCGAGGATGTGGGAGACCAAGTCCACTATGCCTTTGCGTTGCTTTTCGGAGGTACATTTGATGGCAAGCTTCTCAACATGCTCCTTCTTGACTTCCGCAAGCGCTTCCCCCTTTTCAGGGTTCAACCACTGAAAGTAATAGTTGAGCAAGCGGGAATTCAGAAGACCAAGAATGAACCGCAGATCATACTTGCTATCCCGTTGTACAATGGTGTGCATGTTGTTCATGCAGACAAACTGCTTTCGGTCCAGCGTGGCGATGAGGGAATCCCCTGTCTGACGAATGATAATCTTCTCAGGCGCATCGAACCCCGCCGAGGGACGCGGCTCTGCAAGATAATCCCCGTATTTGATCCACCGGTTGCCATTCCATTTGTTTGTGTACTTATCAATGTCGCGTCCCCTCAAAAGCGGGCGATAGGATTTGTCCTTGCAAAGCGTTGCGTCAAAAACTCTGTTGTCAACAGTCGCCCTTGTCTGCTTTGGAACACCTTTCCCAACTTGGTATGGTTTCATTCCGACCGTAACAATACAAAGGTCTTTTAAAAGAACGCTATTGCTCATGACCTTCTCAATTATCGACTCATGGCTGGGATCAAAGAAGATATTAACAGGCTCACCGTCGAGGGTAGCCCACTTCGATTGCTCGACAACCCTAACTGACGAATCGCCTTCGCTTACCAGTTTGACCGTGACACTGTTGGAGTATGGAGGCTGGTTTCGAATGATGACAACTTCGTTATCGACAACTGCATCGAAGACCTTGCGAGCATAGTGCGCAATTTCCTGAACACTCTTCTCTGTGAACACGAACCTGCGTATTTTTTTCAGTTTCAGATTGGTCAGCCAGGGATTCGGAATGATGAAATCGACAATCCCTCCGGGTGAAAGCAAATCAAAAGACCGCTCGACAAAGAGCAGGTAACTGTCGAGCTGATAGTCTTGGTGGCGGAAGAGGCGCAGTAGCCTGTGTTTCTCCGCTTCGGAGAACTTGGCGCCATACGGCGGGTTCCCGATGACCACATCAAACCCGTTCCGCACGCCGAACATCCACTCGGGATCGAAGAAGGGGGCGGAGGCGTTCTGGTCGTAAGGGTCCCAGCCGGCAAGCTGTTTCGCCGTGGTGTCGCCCCAGCCATCGCGTTTAAGTAACTCCGCAATTTCGGCGCGGAGTTTTTTATCCAGTTCCCGGCATTTGGCTTTACTGGCTGGAGTCCTGGCGTTGAAGTGCTTCTCCCGCACCTTGTGCAGATCCGCCTCCTTGGCGTCAATGTCGGGATTGCGGAACGCTGCCTGCCTTGGTTTTTCGATCCCGATCAGCGTGTTGGCGGCGACAAACTTGGTTTCCAGGTTGGGCAGCGGACGCACGCCAAGGTTTGTTGCGTCCGGGTCCACCCGCTGATCCACGATCAGCGAGATGAAAAACCGCATTTTGGCAATCTGGACGGCGATGGACTGGATATCCACGCCATAGAGGCAGTTCTCAATCAGGTAGAGCTTGCGTCCGTAATCCAGTTCGTTGCGTTCAAACGCCTCCTCGATGCCGACGATCTGCTGTTCCAGTTCCCTGACGGTACGTTCGCGGATGGCAGCGTCTTCGATCTTCTCCGCCATCGCTATGGCGTCGCGCACACGCTTGATTTGCCGCTGCTCCCATTGCTTGTTATGAGGGTCGAGCTTGCCGAGGATGAACACCAGTTTGTGTAAGATGCCCATCGGGAACGCGCCGGAGCCAACCGCCGGGTCCAGCGCCTTCAGGCCGTCAATCGCGGCGATCAGCACTTCGGTTTCCCGTGCATCAAAATCATGGCCGCTCTCCTCCCACGACACCAGCCGCCGGAGTCTCTCTTCCGTTGCCTTTTCATCCTCTGCGGGTAGCCTCCCCTTCAGGAATGCGATCAAGGCCTCGTCCACCATGTAGTCCACGATCTCGCGCGGGGTGTAGAACGATCCGGTCTGTTTGCGGGCCGTAGCGCCGGTTTCGGGATTATAGGCGGCAAGCAGGTTCTCGAATACCTTACCGGAGAGCTCCGGATCGAGTGCGACTTCCTGTTCGATGGGCGTGTTTTCCTCAATCGTGAAGTGGTATCGTTGAAGGGTGTGGATGAGCCCGCGCACCCGGACCTTCCTGAATCTCTTGTTGCCATAGTCCGCGCTGAGGTCTTCTTCGCGCTCAGGTCCGAAGAACAGGAAATCAGGGACAACCGGCTGGCTGTCCGGCCGTCGGGAGAAACCGTCAATGCGCACGTAACGCGGCCTGACGCCTTCACCCAAATCCTTGTCCAGACACTCGAACAGGCCGCCGTTGAGAAAGGGGATGTTCTTGAACAACGCCAGCGCCTCATCGGGCTTCTTAAACAAATCGCGATAACGGTAAAGACTGTGCGCCATGAAGTTCTGCTCATCCCGTGCCCAGCCGCGCTTGTCCATCTCGGTGTTCAACGTGGCGAAGAACAGGTTTTGCAGGAGCGCCTTATAGAAGACGGAGTCGTTCCCGGCATTATTGTCCGGGGCGAATCCGTCGAGTAGTTTATCCAGGCGGCGCTGATCGAACAGTTCCTCAGGAATCAGCCCCTTTTCCTTCACGAACCAGCAGAAGATCAACCGCGTGATCATGCGGATCACACCGATGTGGTCGTGCCCATCAGCCTCCTTGGGCGCATCCCTGGGGAAATGAACATGCTTCAGCGCCCAGAAGTACCAGTTGGCGAGTTCCTTGTAAAACGCCTTCGTGACAGCTTCGACGTTGAAGGCTTCGTCGTGGCGTGTTTGGATCTCCAGGGCAGGAATGCCGGACAGTTCTTTCCCGAACGACGCAAGATCCAGCATCTGCAGCCGCTCGGCGGCTGTGCGCAAACCACCGTCGGCTCGCACGGTAATCCGGCGGAAAATGCGCCGCTTCTCCGCCTTTTCGTCATACTTGATGTTCAGGAAATGCCATGCGGATTGCGCTGTGTCGGAAAATACAAACAGGCAATAGGGATGTTCACGGATCAACTGGTTGACGATAGGCCGCTCAAGATTTCTCTGAAGGCTGTCGGAGGCCAGGCGGCAATACAGCACATGAAACGCACGATCCTCGCCGCCGCCGGCAAACAGGATGGGGTCATCGAGCAGCGCATTGCGGGCGGAATCCGGCCAGCCGCGCATACTGAGGGGCTTGTTTTCACGCTCGTAATTCAGCTCTATCCAGAACAGTTCCTTCAGGGCATCGAGCCCCCGCAGTTGCTCCAGAAGCTTCAATACGGTCTGCTTACGTTCGCGAACAGGCATCAGCCCCTCTTATGACCGGATTATTGGTCTATGTCATCATGGCATAATTTAAATAAACCGATTTTCTATCGAAACGTGGTTTTATTGTGAGGTCGATCATCTGAGCATCTCCATGGCCAGCCGAACTATCTGCTCCACAGTAATGCCGAACTTCTCGTACAGCACTGAGGAAGGAGCGCTGGCGCCGAAGCCGTCCATGCCGACCACCTTACCATCCAAGCCGATGTAATGTTCCCAGCCCAGTTTGATGCCTGCTTCTACCGCTATCCGGGCCTTCACGTCAGGCGGGAGCACATATCCACGGTAATCCGCCGGTTGCCGGTCAAAGAGTTCCCAACTGGGAAGGGAGATGAGCCTCACCCTGAACCCTTCCGCTGCTATCTTTCTGCCCGCTTGCAGGGCAATGTGTACTTCTGATCCCGTACCGAGCAGAATCATATCAGGCCGACCGCTGGAAGATTCCCAGAGGATATACCCGCCCCTCTGGAGACCATTGGCCGGGGCAAGTTCTGTCCGATTCAGAACGGGCAGATTCTGACGGCTGAAGACAAGAACAGTGGGACCATTCTGGTTAAGGATGGCCGCCCGCCACGCCTCCACCGTTTCATTGGCATCAGCAGGACGAATAACGGTCAGATTGGGCACTGCCCGCATATTCATCAGATGCTCGACCGGCTGATGTGTCGGGCCGTCTTCACCAAGACCGATGCTGTCGTGCGTAAATACATAAATGACTCTAATGCCCATCAATGCGGCAAGACGCATGGATGGGCGCATGTAATCGGAAAAGGTTAAAAACGTAGCTGTATAGGGGATAACCCCGCCGTGGAGGGCTATTCCCGACGCAATGGCAGCCATAGCGTGTTCACGGACACCAAAGTGCATATTGCGTCCGCCGTACCCCCATTCACCACCAACTTTGCCCTGTACACATTCCTCCGGTAACGACGGACTCTCAAAATCACCAAACCCCTTGAGCCAGGTAAAGGTAGAGGGATTAAGATCCGCCGATCCCCCCATGAGTTCAGGTAGTTTGGGGGCAAGCGTCTGCATCACGGCTTCGGAAGCCTTACGGGTAGGTATATCCTTAGACCCTTCAGGATAGTCAGGTAAAACCGACTCCCAGCCCTCCGGGAGATCACCTTTTGTAACGCGATTAAATTCATCAGCGAGCTCCGGCCATGTTCCGGCATAACGGTTGAAAGTTGTTTGCCATTCATCCTCCCGGGTTTTACCGTTTGTCAGGACCTTGCGGAAACAGACCTTGACATCGTCAGGAATAAAGAAAGGAGGCTCCGCGGGCCAACCGAGATTGTTTTTTGCTTCCCGCAACTCATCCTTACCAAGGGGAGAACCATGTGCATCACAAGTATTCTGTTTATGGGGCGCTCCGTAACCGATAATTGTGCGAATACAGATAATCGAAGGACGTGCGGTCTCTTCTTTTGCTTTGCTTATAGCTGTGTCAATAAGGTCAACATTATTACCATCTTCCACGTGCTGGACATGCCACCCGCAGGCATCGAACCTCTTGCCCACATCTTCGGTAAAGGAAAGGGATGTCGATCCGGCAAGAGAAACACGGTTGTCATCGTAGAGGACAATCAATCTGCCAAGACCAAGGTGTCCGGCGAGCGCACATGCCTCATACACAATACCCTCCATGAGGTCTCCATCACTGGCCATTACATAGGTAAAGTGCTTCACAATCTCACCATCAGGACGGTTAAACCGCGCCGCGAGGTGCGCTTCGGCAACAGCCATGCCCACAGCACTGCTGATACCCTGTCCCAGAGGACCCGTAGTCATCTCAACACCAGGAGAGCAGTGATATTCCGGATGACCGGGTGTTTTACTGTCCCATTGTCTGAATGACTGTAAGTCCGACAAAGTAAGACCATAACCGGTCAAATGGAGAAGAACATAGATAAGCGACGAAGCATGCCCGGCAGAGAGAACAAAGCGGTCGCGATCCGCCCATTGCGGATTAGAGGGATTGTGCTTCAAGTGTCTTGTAAAAAGGACATAGGCCATCGCCGCTGCCCCCATGGGCATGCCGGGATGTCCCGAATTTGCCTTTTCCACAGTATCAGCGGAAAGCAAGCGAATGGTATTGATACATTTTTCATCGAATATATTTTTATCGGTCATATCACATCTCCTTCACCATAAGATTCGAGACCATAACACGCCGCCCCCAGCAGTGCAACCCGGCTATCAAGAACCACATGCACCGGCATTCGTGCAATCAGATCGGACATCCGGCCCTTATTTAGAAAGCTTTTCATAAACCGTCCATTGGTTAAAAAAGGTAATATCCGGGGGAGAATACCTCCCGTCAAGTAGACACCACCCAGGGCCAACACCTTGAGGGCCAGGTTTCCCGCCTCTGCCCCCAAGACAGATACAAATATGTTCATGGTCTCCACACAAAGCCTGGGCGGGTTTACCTGATCGAGGGCAGCCTTTACAATGACCGGAACGGGATCATCCACCCCCGCTAACTTCTCAGCCAGCCATGACGGTTCTTCTGCATAGCCTCTCTTCTTCAGGAACCGATAGATATTAGGCAACCCCCGCCCCGAGCAGACATTTTCATAGCTCACATGCCCTCCTAATTGCTCTATAAGGTCATGTAATAACTCTGCTTCCAGAGAATCGTTCGGGGCAAAGTCGGCATGACCGCCCTCTCCCGCATACCCACGGTAATGCAAGCCATCCCAGACAATAAAAGCTTCACCCAGACCGGTACCCGGGGCAATGACAGCCATATTTCCTTGCGTTATCGGTTGGCCTTTGTTTATGGTGTGAAGATCTGCCGGTCCGAGAAGTAGAACGGCACGGGC
The DNA here is from genome assembly GCA_041648505.1 of Syntrophales bacterium. GTDB lineage: Bacteria > Desulfobacterota > Syntrophia > Syntrophales > CG2-30-49-12 > JBAZOY01. Next base: position 10,439 of record JBAZOY010000051.1, read on the forward strand.
AGTAGCTGTCAGGTCGTTAAGCAGGCGGACGGATTGAAGATGCAACGCTGCGCGCAGTTGCCTTTCATCAATAACCCACGGCAGGTTGGTGAGCTTTACCTTACCATCAACAACCGGCCCCGCCACACCAAAACAGGCACTGTTTACAGCTATTCCGGTCTGATACAGGAACTCCCTGACAATGTCTTCCAATCCCGAATATTGTCTATTTATAAAACTCGCCTCTGTGAGAGGTGTCAGAGCATCTTTCTCTGGAGAAAAAATCCCCAGACGGGTCTTGGTTCCACCAACATCACCGGCAAGCAGCATACTTCATGATTCCTCTCTGCAGGTTAGCTCATCCTGAAGCCACTTCATATATTCTCTGCTGCCACCGGCAATAGGCGTAACTATAATCTCCGGTGTTTCATAAGGATGAATCGCTTTGACGGTCTTTTCAATTTTCTCATAAAGGTCTTCCCTGCTTTTCATCAGGCACTGCCACTCCTCCGTCGTTTCAATACTACCCTTCCACCAGTAGGTACTGAAGATGGGACCTGAAATCTGTACACAGCCTGCCAGCCTTTTTCCCACTATGGTTTTCGCAATTTTCGCAGCGTCTTGCTTGGTTCCCGTTGTCGTTAGAACATGAATGTACGATTCCATAAGCTACTCCTTTTAGCAACCAACAAGGACTTAATAACTTTTACCCAAAGATTAATTAAACTCCTGTACAGGGTAAGCAAGCGGCAGGTACAATTTCGTTAACTCTTAACGATGTCCCTGTGATTGATGGTGACAAGATATTTCTTATCTGAAAAATAGGCGCCCAATTGATTAGCCATGACGACGGAACGATGCCTGCCGCCGGTGCATCCCAGGGCAATATTGAGCCTCGACTTGCCTTCTTTTTCATAAAGGGGGATAAGAAAAGCCATTAACTGGAATAACTTCCGGACAAATGTCTTGCTCTCCTTAGAACCCAGGACGTAGTTACAGACATCGGGATTATGACCATCGTAATGTTTCAGTTCTTCTACAAAATAGGGGTTGGGAAGAAATCGGACGTCCAGAGCAATATCCGCATCGGCAGGTAATCCATATCGGTAACCAAACGATGTAACATGAATAACCATTCTTCTAGTCATCGAGGAAGAGAGAAATGTCCTCTGAACGGCGTCTTTCAATTGATGAACATTGTATGATGTAGTATCAATGACCTTGTCGGCCATCTGTTTCAAAGGTGATAATTTCTCTCTTTCCAGCAGGATACCTTCCATAAGAGAACCCCTTACGGACAGGGGATGAACTCTTCTCGTCTCATTGAAGCGGTGCAGAAGAGCCTCATCACTTGCATCAAGAAAAATTATCTCAATTTGGTACCCCTTTTCCTTTAACCGGGCAAATATTTTTTCATGTTTCTGAAGAAAACTGTGTTCCCTCAGGTCCATAACCATGGCAACTCTTGAAATATCATGTAAATCCCGGGACCGTATTTCAAGAAATCTGGGAAGTAAAACAATAGGCAAATTATCGACACAAAAGAAACCGATATCTTCCAGCGCCCTGAGCGCTGTACTCTTACCGGAACCGGAAAGTCCTGTGATAATGACAACACGGAGCTTACTCATCAAACACCCCGAATTCGATGCCCGTTGTACATCCGTCCAATCTTGCCGATTGTATCATCCCCGCATTCCCCTTCTCCATATTTGTATAGAATCACCATACCGCGCGGATGATATATTTTTACTTAACGACAATTTATCACTATGATTTTACAGGGTCAAGGAGGTTTTTTTATTTTAAAATGGTGGATCAAGTTTAACACCGCTCCCCCTTTTTGCCCCCGGTGATATAGCTACATTGAACAGCTCTTTCTATGATTTTTAAAATCAAGGATTGCTTCACCTCCCATTTTCCCTTGACTTTCCTCGACTCTGTAAGGTACTTTCCTAAGTTAGGATTACGCAAAGTAATGTGGGCTATATTAAGGATATGATTACCGGTCAATCATAATTGTAAATTTACAACCAAGGAGGTCATATCATGTCAGTCATTATTGGCGGTGCCATTTCATTAATTCTTGGACTCATAGGAATTATGGGGTGGAGTCACGAATTTTTTATTATTTTAAAAGGTACGGTACCGATTGTCCTCTTGCTGGGCGGTACTCTCGCTCTCTATATTGGTTACGATGAATTACGGGAGAATATTCGTGAGGATAAGAATGAGCAGGAGGAAAAACTGAAAAAAGCCCAGGAAGAGATGGAAGAGATAAAGAACCGAGCCGAACTATACAGGGAAGAACTTGAAAGATTGAAAGAAAAAGCCGGGGAAGGGGAAAAATAATAACCTGGTTGGGGAAATGCGGTGAGCAGGATAATGTTGCAAAAGGTTCCCAGCTACTGCCGCAGAACACCCATCACTTAACCTCTTCCATATAATTCTGTTACTTCTAATAGGTACCTTGTTATGGCTGGTGTGATTTGCCCCGGTAAAAGCCGCCACTGCCAGTTGCCATAAGTGGTACCCGGTCTATTCATCCGAGCTTTCTCACTCAGCCCCAGGATATCCTGCATAGGTACGATAACCGTATTGGCCACGGTCATCATGGCCAGCCTGATAAACTCCTTATGAAGTTGTGTAACGGAGGTCCTGCGGCCAACGTAACGAAAAAAGCTTTCTTTAGCTTCAGAGGTTGCCTCCTTCTCAAACCACCCCCTTACTGTGTTGAGATCATGGGTTGCAGTATAAACCACGGAATTTTGTGGAATATTGTGCGGTGCATAGTCGTTCCCGGAAAGACTATCACCGAAAGCAAAAATCAGCGGCCGCATACCGGGGATATCGTACTTTTGCATGATTTGTGCTACCTTCGGGGTCTTTTCTCCCAGATCTTCGGCAATGACAGGAAGTGAAGGAAATTTTTTAAATAAAGTACGGAAGAAATCTTCCGTGGGAACCTCAAGCCAGGTACCATTCAGGGCAGTCTTTTCGCGTGCCGGGACTTCCCAGTAAGCAATGAATGCTATAAAATGGTCAATCCGGACCACATCATAGCATTGAAAGCTGTGTTCCAATCGTCTAACCCACCAGTCATATCCCCTTTCCCTTAGAACATCCCATCTGTAAACGGGATTACCCCAGAGCTGACCCGTTTTACTGAAACGGTCAGGAGGTACACCGGAAACGAAGGAAGGGGTTTTCCCCCCGTCAAGTTTGAATATTTCTGGATTGGCCCATACATCCGCACTGTCATAAGCGACATACATGGGTAGATCACCGATAATCTGGATACCGTGTCTGTGGCAGTATTTTTTAAGCGAGAACCATTGCTCAAAGAAGATGTACTGGAGGAACTTTTCTCTCTCAATAGAATCGTAAAGTTGTTTACGCACCATTTGAAGGGCATCAGATTCCCTGTCTCTTAACTCCTTGGGCCATTTATTCCAGGGTTTGCTATCATAATGAGCTTTGAGAACCACAAATAAGGCGAAATCGTCAAGCCAACAGGCATTGTCTGAACAAAATCGCTCGTATCCGGCACTATCTTGCTCCATCTTAAATCTTTCATAGCCCAGATGGAAAAGTTTGTTCTTATAATCCCTCACCGCATCGTATTCAACCTGCCCCTTGGGGAAAGAGGGCGGCGATTCAATGTCTGCTTCTGCAAGCAAGCCCTCCCTTGCCATGTATTCAGGGCTGATCAGCAGTGTATTACCGGCAAATGCGGATGTGATACTGTAGGGAGAATAAGAATATATTGAATCAGTGGGATTAAGGGGGAGTACCTGCCATAGCCCCTGCTTGGTCTCGGCTAGAAAATCAGCAAAACGAAAAGCCTCCGGTCCCAGGTCACCTATCCCGTAGGGTGAAGGAAGGGATGTTATGTGCAGAAGTATACCGCTTCTTCTTATTTTCATCGTTTTCTCCCCGTAAATACTCCCTTATGCCTCTTATACTATTGATGGCAAAATATTTTTCCCGCGCCTGTATATCGGAAGGAAGCTCATAATAACGGACTAATCCGCGATCATTTTTTAACAGATCAGCAAAAACATGTTCCTCGAAAGGTTCGCTCCTCGCCAGATGATGCTTTTCCGTGATCGTAAGCCAATTATCCAGTTGAACAAACGCCGCATTAAATACATTCTCCGCATCCTGGCGGCTGCCGTAATGACCGAAACATATCTGGGAGATTTTGCGGGCAGCGATTCTCTCCAGTGAATTTCGGTAAATCTCATAATTAAATACGGGAGGAGTTGCGATCCGAAGATATAACCCCTGATCCAGTGGATAGGTAACGCCTGCTACTTCTCCCGCAAATAAGACGCCGCCTATTTGATAACAAAGATGATGGGATGCGTGGCCCGGTGTCTGGATTACGGTGATAGCTGTCTCGCCTGTTTTTATATATTCCTGGTATTGCAGGCTGTTTGCGGGTACAGGAACAATTTCCCCATATGCCTCTGCCACCTCACCCAGCACCTTACGGGAGCCCTCCCACAATCTCTCAGGAGCAATCATATGGCGGATAGCCTGGGGATGACAGATAACCTGGGCTTCCGGGTAATACTGCAATAAAAGCCCTGTACCGCCTGCATGATCAATATGTATGTGAGTCAGCAGAATATAATCTATCTTTTTCACCTCTTGCTTTTTCAACGCCTCGACAAGAAAAGGAACAGTGGACCGGGGGCCGGGGTCAACCATAATGGTAAGATCATCCAGAGTGTACATCCAGGTGCTGATAAACTTACGAAACCCTTTTAGAGTCTGATTCAGAGGTATGAGAGATAAACGTTCCACTTTAAACACTTCGCTTTATAGTAGAGACTGAACGCACCTTATCCACAATACCGGGTAAAACCTCCAATACATAGTCGATATCTTCTTGCGAAGTCGATCTTCCCAGAGTCAACCGCAATGAACCATGAATAAAATCATGGGAAAGACCTGTCGCGGCAAGGACATGGGATGGTTCAACGGCCGATGATGTACAGGCGGATCCCGTGGCGCAGGCAATGCCCATTCTATCCAGATTCAGGAGCAATGTTTCTCCTTCAATATACCCGATGGATACATTGATATTATTGGGAAGCCTCTTAACCGGATGACCGTTTAAAACGGTATCGCCAATACCATCCAGGATTCCCTTGATCATTTTATCCCTGAGAGAGGTTAATCTAATTGTTTCCTTTTCCATTATTTCGCCGGCCAACTCTACGACTTTGCCGAGACCGGCGATCCCCGGTACATTATGTGTAGACGCTCTACGTCCCCGTTCCTGCCCTCCTCCGTGCATGAAAGAAAACATCCTCGTCCCCTCTCTTACGTACAGTATCCCCACCCCCTTGGGCCCGTATAGTTTATGAGCCGAGGCACTCAGAAGATCTACATTCATTTCATTTACATTTATAGGCAGGTGTCCGAAGGACTGAACCGCATCAGTATGGAACAAGACACCCCTTTCATGGGCTATTGCTCCTATATCGGCAATGGGCTCTATAGTCCCGATTTCATTATTGGCATGCATTATGGAAATTAAGACGGTTTTATCGGTTATTGCCCTTCGCACATCATCGGGATCAACCAGCCCGGTTTTATCAACTTTGAGATAAGTAATATGAACACCTTGTTTCTCCAGATACTTACATGTTTCCAGCACGGCATGATGCTCAATAGCAGACGTTATGATATGATTTCCCTTTTCTTCCATGGCAGAGACAACCCCCTTGATGGCAGTATTGTCACTTTCTGTTCCTCCACTGGTGAAAATAATCTCTTCCGGCTTTGCCGCCAGGAAGGAAGCAATCACCTCCCTTGCATTTTCAACTGCTCTCCTGGCCTCCTGGCCTATAGAATGCAGGCTGGAAGGGTTGCCGAAAACTTCGTGGAAATAAGGCAACATCGCTTCCACTACACGGGGCTCTACTGGGGTTGTCGCTGCATGGTCAAGATAGATACGCTTCATAAAAAACACCTCTGGATGGAAATACAGAAATAGGGTAATGGCAATTGGTCAGGTAGCTTTCCATGGTTTTTCCTGATTCTGAAAACCGGCTGCGGAGAGGGCCTTCGGCTCGTCCTGTCGCCTCATGGATAGTCATATCATTTTGAATAAGGGTAATATATCGGAGACAGAGGATATGTCCCAAGATTTGTGGTACTCCTGAAAGACGTGGAGCAGGGGCTAACTCTTACGGCTGGTCTTGGCCGTGAAGATAGAGATAAGCTGCTTGACCTTCTTGCCTTTGCATTTCGGACAGTTGATTTTAGATTTGTCATGTTCGGTAATGGTCAGTATCAATGAAAATTTATGCCGGCATTTTTCACACCGATAATCATACGTTGGCATCTTACCCCCTCCTTTTTAATAAAAGCGCTAAATTTCTTTTCACCATGTGATTTGCACTTTACCTTAAAGAACTCTTCGCCTCTTTAAATCAGTGTTGTGTCCCCGGAATTCCCCCCTCAGAAAAGCCAAGCATAGTGACAGCATAAAACGTCCAAGGGTTTTAATGGCTGACATTGCGTACATATTTTTGCCCAACGGGGCGCCGCAGGCGTGCCGGGAACAATAAGATCAGCCAGAGCCGGAGTTCCCGGCGATTGGCTGCATCGCTTGGTTACGCAATAATTTCGTTCAGTCCTTCTATCACTTGGGTCAACTCTTCCAGAGATGCTTTACCGATGATTTTCCCGATCCTCTCTACGGACAGTGTTCGGATTTGACTGATTTTGATCCATGATTTTTTAGGTAAATTGGTGGACTTCAGTTCAAGGGTCAGTGGGAACCCGGCCTTTTGTGGCTGACTTGTGATTGCCACAGCTATGACGGTACCTGAATGTTCATTAAATATATCGTGGCTCAAGATCATGACAGGACGCAAGCCTGCCTGCTCATGGCCTCGCACAGGGTTCAAATCTGCCCATCTAATCTCGCCTCTCAGTATTCCGGCCATTGGCTCACATCCTCAGCTAACCCTTCTTCTGCCATAGCCCTTTCAAATGCCGGTTCGAGTTTAGCGCATTCTATAGATAGTCTGCTGCGCTTCATTCGGGTGAGTTTTTCGCCGACAGCTTCCCGGATTGCTTGGCTGCGATTTTGAAAAACATGTTCGCCGACCAGCCTATCCAATTCGCCGATAAAATCCTCGTCCAACGTAATCGCAATTTTTGCTTTACCCATATTAGCCTCCTGTTTTCTGGTATTACATTATATCATACCAGCAGTGAGGTAATCAATTTTAATTTCTATTCTTTTAGCGTAACGGGGCGCCGCAGGCGTGCCGGGAACGCTCAGGCTAAGCTGCGGGCACTCACGAAGTTCGCCAGGTGAGCCGTCAGCTTCAGCCTGTTGATAATAGTTATGGCCTTTCCGCCAGTACAATAAGTTGTCAGGACGAACCAGCAGAATTTGGTTTTTTATAGGGTGCAAAACCAAATTCTGCTGGTTGCCTCCTTTAATCGTGAAGAATATAAAGAGTTATCCAAGACTCAACCCTTAACGAAAAAAGGAGGCAATATGAACTTTTACAATCAGCAACACCGGTATTACTGCGGCATCGATCTGCATGCCAGAAAAATGTACGTCTGTATTCTCGATCAAAAAGGCAAAACAATGGTTCATGAAAATATCAACACCGACCCTGATCTGTTTTTCCAACTCATCTCCCCCTATCTGGAGGACATCGTCGTGGGTGTTGAATGCGTCTTCTGCTGGTACTGGGTTTCAGATTTGTGCGCCAAGCATCAGATTCCTTTTGTT
>JBAZOY010000052.1:0-17978 GCA_041648505.1 Syntrophales bacterium
CCTTTATCCCTGAACTGGCAGAGGAGGTCAGGCTCATGGGGGCCAGGATTGTTGTGGTACACGGCGAGACGATTGTAGAGCCGGTCATTCCAGGTACCAATTTAGCCGCCCTACGTTCTCCCATTGATATCCTTGCCCATCCCGGTTTGGTTACAGAAGAAGAGGCTCTGCTGGCCTGCCGGAATTCGATATCTTTAGAGATTTCAACCAGGCGTGGGCATAGTCTTACGAATGGACATGTTGTGAAGATGGCCCGTCAGTTTAATGCCCCCCTCGTTTTGAATACGGACAGTCATGTCCCGGAGGACCTTGTCACCCTGGAGATGGCCCGCAGGATCGCCCTCGGGGCAGGGATGACGGAGAGAGAAATTGAGGCCATGTTTAAAAACTCAGAAAGTCTGGCTAACAGGACTTGATGATAAAGGAACTTTTTTCTCCGGCAGTAACCCATGTCCTTAAGAGTTATCCCGGCTGAACATTTGTGCGGCATCATCTTTGTTGTTCTTGGCATCTAACTACCCTATGCAAGGCAGATTTTATGCCAAGATAATCAACCTGCTTCCACACTGTTCATCGTAATGCTGGGGTGTGGGGAGGTAAATTTTTCATTTATTGCTGGACGTATTTTTATTTTCGTAGTATAGGCGAACCACCTGAAACTAAAACAGAAATTTGAGATTTTGTACTAAACGCATTAAGGGGGATTTAGGATGAAGATTCATGAATACCAAGCCAAAAATATCTTGAGGGCATATAATATCCCTGTAGCCAGGGGTGAGGTCGCCACGACTCCCGAGAAAGCGCGGGACATTGCCTCTTCTTTGAAGACGAAAGTGGTAGTAAAGGCTCAGATCCATGCTGGAGGAAGAGGAAAGGGGGGGGGCGTCCGTTTAGCCGGATCTCCCGATGAGGCCTTCAATGCGGCGAAAGAAATAATCGGTATGAACTTAGTTACCCATCAGACAGGACCGGAGGGAAAGCTGGTACGTCAGGTTCTGGTCGAAGAGGCTCATGAGATAGAGAAAGAACTCTACCTGGGTATGGTGGTGGACCGTGCTCGTGGGCGGGAATGTCTGGTTTATATGGCGTCAGAAGCCGGCGGAATGGATATCGAGGAGGTTGCGAATAAAACGCCGGAAAAGATAATCAAGGCTGCGGTTCATCCTGCAGTGGGGTTTTCTCCCTTTCAGGCAAGGAAGCTGTTCTACGGATTGGGTTTGAATAAGTCTTTAAGCGGTCAATTTACGGATATTGCCAGAAATTTATATAGATTATTTATAGAAAAAGATCTTTCTCTCGTGGAGATTAATCCTCTGGTTCTTACGAAAGATGGCAATCTTGTTGCGGTGGATACAAAGATAAACTTTGATGACGATGGTCTTTTTCGCAATCCGGAGATCAAGGCATTAAGGGACGAAACAGAAGAAGATCCCCTGGAAGTGGAAGCCGTGAATACAGGGGTGAATTATATAAAACTGGACGGTAATGTCGGCTGTATGGTTAATGGTGCGGGCCTCGCCATGACGACAATGGATCTTATAAAGCTGGCGGGGGGTGAGCCGGCTAATTTTCTTGATGTAGGTGGCGGCGCATCAACGGAGAAGATCGAGAACGCTTTTCGTATCTTAACCTTAGACCCTAATGTCGAAGTCATTTTAGTGAATATTTTCGGGGGGATCCTCCGGTGTGATCGAGTGGCCAAAGGCGTAGTCGAAGCTGCGTCCAAGATAGAAAAGAAACTGCCGATGGTGGTGAGGCTTCAGGGTACCAACGTAGAGGAAGGGCGTAAAATACTCCAGGACTCAAGTCTGACGTTTGAAGTAGCCGATGAACTATATGAAGCGGCTCAAAAAGCCGTGGCGTTAAGCCATAGAGGTTGCAGGTAAGAAGGCAGGTCTGAGCTTGTACGAACAAGAAAGGATGAATGAGAAATGGCAATACTTTTTGATAAAAATACACTGGTAGTTTCTCAGGGGATTACCGGTTCGGAGGGCAGTTTTCATACGCGGGAAGCCATTGCCTTTGGTACTAAGGTGGTAGCCGGTGTTACCCCAGGTAAGGGGGGGATGGATTTTGAAGGGATTCCCGTTTATAACCGTGTAATTGACGCTGTAGAATCTCGGGGAGCGAATGCTTCCGGTATATATACACCCGCTGCCTTTGCGCCGGATGCCATTGTTGAGGCGATCGAAGCGGGTATCGGCCTGATCGTTTGTGTGACAGAGGGTGTACCTGTGCTGGATATGATTAAAGTGAAACAGGCATTAAAGGGGTCTGCCTCCCGGCTGATCGGTCCGAATTGTCCGGGAATCACTACCCCCGGAGCGGGAAAGATTGGATTTATGCCTAATTTTACCCATAAAGAGGGGAATGTAGGTGTGATTTCTAGAAGCGGGACCCTTACCTACGAGGTTATCTGGCAGCTTAGCAGTCTTGGGATCGGTCAATCCACATCAATTGGCATCGGCGGTGATCCTATTGTGGGTATGACCTTTGTGGACGTGCTGGGTCTTTTTGAGGAGGACCCTCAGACCGAGGCCATTGTTTTGATCGGAGAAATAGGCGGAACCGCGGAGGAAGATGCGGCGGAGTTCATCAAAAGTAATCTCAGCAAACCGGTTGTATCTTTTATCGCAGGCCAGACGGCTCCTCCCGGGCGCAGAATGGGACATGCCGGAGCCATAATAGCGGGGGGCAAAGGCACCTCCGAGGAAAAGGTCAAGGCACTGGAAAAGGCGGGGGTAGTCGTGGAGAGAAATCCTGCCGAAATAGGCAGAAGAGTCCAGGAAATTCTTGCCGGAAAATAGACAGGAAAAATGGACGGACTATGATGTCTTTATGCGCACGTATACATTATTCCCCCTACTGCTTATTGATTTGACCTGTTGAAAAAAGCCCGGCTTTGTTGCATGGTCATTTGCTGAACATTGATTTAAACTACGTCATAATGATACTGGGCGTTGTCGAGGAGCACAAAGACAGGGCGTCCAGCATTAAGACCGGCTTATCTCACGTGTTTGAGAAATGAGAAGACGATCTCACCGTTTCAACTCATTACTCCCCGGCAGCCAATGAACTTCCCGTCCCATTGCCCTGACAATCTAAATTTATTCAGACCTTATTTATCTATTTGTAAAACTCGGGCAGGGAGGTAAAAGAAGCAGATGTGCCTAGTTCTTTTATCATTCAGGATGCATCCCCGGTATCCTCTGATCCTCGCAGCAAACAGAGATGAAGATTATGACAGAGCTTCAGCTCCGGCGTTTTTCTGGCATGACGTGCCAAATTTGCTTGGCGGCAGAGATTTGAAGGACGGGGGGACATGGTTCGGTTTGAGTAATCACCTCCTTGATACACCCTGGCCTAAGGTTGAACGGGGCAAGAAAGCCTTGCAAGCGCTTCTGGCCAGGAAACAGAGACCTTTACCGGAAGATAGCTTCGATATTCTCACAGATCGAACAATGCCTGACGATAAGAGCCTGCCTGATACAGGGGTCGGACTGCAATGGGAACGCATTCTTTCTCCCATATTCATATCCAGCCCCACGTACGGCACCCGTTCCTCAATCGTTCTGATGGTTGACGGAAAGGGCCATGTTACTTTCATCGAGAGGACTTTTAATTCCCACCCCAATCCCTATATGACGGCAAAGTTCGAATTCAAAATCAACTCCTCCCCTTACGGGTAGTAATATCACTTACTATATTCCCCTTGATTATGTGTTTGTGTGGAAAGTATTTTGAGGAAAGTGCAAGGTTCTTCGAAAATGCTTTCATTTTACTTGACATATATTTGATCAAATACTATATAGAATTTGCGTAACATCAATCGTGCAAGGAAAATATAGAGGCCAATATATGCAGGAATATGCGCACATCCCGTTTCAGAAGAACTGGCGTCTTGACGAGGGAACCATTTTCATGCTGGGACAGAGCGAATCCATTGTTCAGGCTATTTCCTCCGCCCCGATCAAACCGGAATACAGAAAACACTTGCTTGTGGTGTCCCTGCGGAAAGGCGCCAGGGCGACAACGGCTATCGAAGGAAACGCGTTGTCCGAAGAGGAAGTGTCCCGTATTGATGAAGGAGAAAATCTTCTGCCAAGCAAGGAGTATCTTCAAATAGAGGTCAAGAATGTCATTGACGCCCTTAATCAGATCCGCACCGAAGTCATTGCAGAAGACAAAGCCTTTGTTTTGTCCCCGGAATTGATTGAGAGGTTCAACTATCTCGTGGGCAAGAACCTGGGAGATCACTTTCAGAGCATGCCCGGCAAGTTCAGGGCATCCGGACACAACGTCGTTGTGGGAACATACAGGCCGCCGCTAGGCGAGGATGTCACGCCTTTAACGTTCCGGTTTTGCGAATGGATGAAAGAAATGTTCCGCTATGAAGAGGGAAAACAATCGTTTTCAGAACAGGTTCTTCAGGCGATTGTCGCTCATGTATACATTGCCATGATTCACCCCTTCGGAGACGGTAACGGACGGACGGCCCGACTGATCGAATTCTATATCCTCCTGCGGGCTGGTTTGCCGGATATAGCCTCGCACATCCTGTCGAATCATTATAACGATACCCTGCAGGAATATTACCGCCGGCTCGATCTCTGCGTCCGGGCAAAGGACCTGTCCGGTTTCATCAAGTATGCCGTTCTCGGGTTCCGGGACGGGTTAAAGGGCGTTCTGGATATTGTTCAGATGAATCTTCTGGAAATGTCATGGCATAAATTCATCTACGATGTTCTCGACAGCAAGAAGGCAACGGGCAAGACACGCGCCATTGTCAAGCGGCGGAGAACCCTTGCCCTTCAGTTTCCCGTGAACAAATGGAATACGCCCGATGATCTTGTTATCAGTTCCGGTATTCTGGCGAAGGAGTACGCCAGACTGTCCCCAACAACACTCATGCGGGACTTTGCGGAACTTGAAAGGGTCGAATTGATTGTCAAAGATAAGGACAAATACAAGGGGAACATAGAAATCATGCGTGGTTATATGCCGCTGCGGAAGACGAAATAGAAGGAAGGAACAACAAAATATCCGTTTATACTAAGAAATCGCCACCGGAACTTGTTTCATGAATATATCCCCCTATCATGCCAAGTATTATGCGTATGAACTCACTAAGCGTTGCTCATCAAACAGCCTGGAAAAATTAGCGGCCTCCCTGTCTGATGCCCAGGTTGACCTCAACCCCCATCAGGTAGAAGCTGCCTTGTTCGCATTCCAGTCGCCGCTCTCAAAAGGGGCGATTCTTGCAGATGAGGTCGGCCTCGGCAAAACGATTGAAGCAGGCATCCTTCTTTCTCAAAAATGGGCCGAACGGAAACGAAAACTTCTCATCATCGTACCGTCCAGCCTTCGCAAACAGTGGAATCAGGAACTGCTCGACAAATTCTTTCTCCCTTCTCTTATTCTGGAGACAAAATCTTTCAACCTTAAAATAAAGAAGGGCAATCTCAATCCCTTCAATCAAAATGAAATCGTCATTTGCTCCTATCATTTCGCGAGAAGCAAAGATTCATATATCAAGCAGATTAACTGGGATCTGATCGTCATCGATGAAGCCCATCATCTAAGGAACGTCTATAAACCGACAAACAAGATTGCGAACACCATCAAGGATGCTGTTGCGCTTTCACCAAAGATCTTGCTGACCGCCACACCTCTCCAAAATACACTTCTTGAGTTATACGGCCTCGTAAGCGTCATTGACGATTACGCTTTCGGGGATTTAAAGAGCTTTAAGAGCCGGTTTTCGAGACTGACCGGCGAAGATAACTTCGATATGATCTCAAAGGGCGTCTAAAGCCCATATGCCAGCGGACTTTGAGACGACAGGTTCTGGAATACATAAAATATACGAACCGCATACCGATTACCCAGGAATTCTACCCAACAGAAAACGAGCAAAAACTATACAACCTCGTATCCGACTACCTTCAAAGTCCCAATCTTTATGCATTGCCGGCAAGCCAACGGCAGTTGATGACGCTCATTCTCCGAAAACTGCTCGCATCATCCACCTATGCGATTTCGGCAACGCTGGAGGCTCTCGCTAAGCGGTTGGAAGTGATCATAGATCATCATGCCCCGCCGCTCGCCATTCTTGAAGAAGCCATTTCCGGGAACATAGAAACCTTTGACGAGGTCAAAGAAGAATGGGCCGAAGAAGATGACGAAGCCGTCCGGGAAGAGCCTTCATACACAGCCGAAGACCTGAAATTAATAAGGGCTGAAATTCATTCCTTGCATGACTTTCACGCGCTGGCTAAATCCATCCAGAAAAATTCAAAAGGGGAGGTCTTGCTCACAGCCCTGCAGAGGGGATTTACCCAGGCACAGAAGAAAGGGGCCAACAAAAAGGCGGTGATCTTTACCGAGTCAACAAGAACGCAGGAATACCTGAAAAGGATCCTCGATAACACGGAGCATAGCGGCAAGGTCGTGCTGTTTAACGGCTCCAACAATGACCGTGAATCCAAGGAGATCTACAAAAAATGGCTTGCCAAACATGCAGGCACCGACAGGGTGACAGGCTCCAGAACAGCCGATATGCGGGCAGCGCTTGTAGACTGCTTCAGAGATGAGGCGGAAATCCTGATTGCAACGGAAGCAGGTGCGGAAGGAATCAACCTTCAGTTCTGTTCCCTTGTGGTAAATTACGATCTGCCCTGGAATCCCCAGAGGATCGAGCAGAGAATAGGAAGATGCCACCGGTACGGCCAGAAGCATGACGTGGTGGTTGTAAATTTTCTGAATAAAAAGAACGCCGCTGATCAGAGGGTATATCAGCTCCTCTCGGAAAAATTCAGGCTCTTTGAAGGGGTTTTCGGAGCGAGCGATGAGGTGCTTGGGACCATCGAATCGGGGGTTGATTTTGAAAGACGCATTGCTCAGATTTACCAGAGTTGCCGTACTGAAGAGGAGATCCAGAGCGCCTTCGATGCCCTCCAAAAGGAAATGGAAACCGAGATCGATGAAACCATGAACATAACAAGGCAGAGCCTCCTTGAGAACTTTGACGAAGAGGTGCACGAGAAGCTCAGGGTGAATCTCCGGGAAAGCAAGAAATATCTCTCCCGCTATGAAAACTGGCTGTGGGAGCTTACACGATATTATCTTACCCCCTATGCGGACTTTACATCGGATGACCACTCCTTCATGCTCCGCAAGAATCCTTTCCCTGATGAGAAAATACATTCAGGCCCGTATAGAATAGGCAAGAACATTGAAGACCCCGAAACAAGTTCGGGGCAGGCTGCAAATACTTACAGAGCAGGCCATCCTTTGGCCCAGCGGATTATCGAGACGTGCAAGTCCCTCTCCTTACCCCGGCAGGAGTTGGCCTTTCATTATTCTACAACCCCGAAGAAGATAACCATTTTAGAAGCTCTCGTGAATAAAGCGGGCTGGCTCTCCATTGCCAATCTCACTATCAGCTCATTTGAAACAGAGGATCATATTCTGTTTTGTGGCCTCTGTGATGACGGCACAGAACTCGATGAGGAAATATGCCGGAGATTGTTTTCACTGTCTGCTACAACAAAGCCGCTTGATCTCTTGATGCCCGATGAATCCAGGGCACTTCTCAGTCAAATCGCGAAGGCGCGGGAAACGGGGATTCTGCAGGAAACCGCAACGCGTAACGCCGGATTCTTCGATACGGAAATGGGGAAGCTTGAGAAATGGGCGGAGGACATAAAAAGCAGCCTCGAAATAGAGCTGAAAGAGCTGGACAAGGAGATCAAGTTCCGTAAGACCGAGGCAAAGAAGATTCCCAATCTTGAAGAAAAGGTCAGCGCCCAGCGTCATATCAAAGAGCTGGAAAAAAAGCGCAACACCCTCCGCATGAACCTCTATCAGGCCCAGGACGACGTTGACGTTAGGAAAGAAAAACTTATCGAAGACATTGAAGCCCGCTTGAAGCAAAAGCTTGAAAGAAATGAACTATTTATGATACGGTGGAAAATCATTTGAGTTTTACGTAATCCTCCGAGGCAAGAGAAAGCCATGACGAAAAAATCAATAAATCAGGATAACAGCTTGGATGCTCATTACGGTTCGATCTTTGGAGACATATCCAAGATCATCGATATCGCCAGAGGATCGGCGGCCAGATCAGTGAATTGTATCATGACAGCCGCTTATTGGGTGATTGGGCGCCGCATTCTTGAGTTTGAGCAAAGGGGTGCAGAACGGGCCGATTACGGAGAAGAATTACTCAAGAAGCTTTCTCACGATCTTACGTTGAGGTATGGCCGCGGCTTTGCAAAGAGCAACCTCTACCAAATGCGATCTTTCTATATGTCCTACCAAGACATTTTCCAGACATCGTCTGGAAAATCTGACAGTGTTGACCAATTGAGCGATTTGCAGAATTTCCATACACTGTCTGGAGAAACCGGCTCGGTGGAGAAAAAGCAGACGGCGCCTGCAGAATTTGATCCGGTTATCCTCGCCGCATGTTTCCCTTTGCCATGGTCCGCCTATGTCCGGCTGCTTTCGGTCAAGAACAAACATGCCCGGAAGTTTTATGAAACCGAAGCTCTGCGCGGCGGATGGTCAGTACGGCAGTTGGCCCGGCAGATCGATTCCCAATTCTACGAACGCACGGCTCTTTCAAAGAACAAGGCCGCCATGCTGACCAAGGGGCAAAAGCCGTTGCCTGAAGATCGCATTCTTCCGGAAGAGGAAATCAAAGACCCCTACGTGCTTGAATTTCTCGACCTCAAGGACGAGTATTCCGAAACCGACCTGGAAAATGCCCTGATCCTCCATCTGGAGTCCTTTCTTCTGGAACTGGGCGGCGATTTCTGCTTCATCGGCCGCCAGAAGCGCCTGCGCATCGGTGATGAATGGTATCGGGTAGACTTGGTCTTTTTCCATCGGCGGCTGCGATGCTTGATTATTATCGACTTGAAGATCGGCAAGTTCAATCACGCCGATGCCGGACAAATGCATCTCTACCTCAACTATGCGCGGGAACACTGGGTTCGTGAGAATGAGAATCCGCCCGTAGGGCTGATTCTCTGTGCTCAGAAAGACGTGGCCATCGCACGATACGCGCTTGAAGGGCTTCCAAACAAGATAATGGCAGCGGAGTACCGGACAGTCTTGCCCGATGAAAAGGAATTGGCCGCCGAAATCGAGAGAACGCAGATCCTTCTGGAAGACCGAAAAAAGAAAGCTCTCACTTCACCAAGGAATTACGGGAAACGAAAACGATAAAGAACGGAACAGAAATCCATCGATAATAGCAGAGATACATGGCTCATAGGCAGGAATCATCGTAAAATGGCTCACAGATGGCTCAAGCGGACAGGTCCGGAAATTCAACAAACCGCAGATTTGGGTAGTGCTACCCAGAAAACTACCCAGAAAATTTTGGAACTTATTACAGCCAATCCGACAATAAGCCGTAAGGAATTAGCTGCACAGATCGGAATTACAGCAGATGGGCTCAAATACCACTTGACCACCATGCAAAAGAAGCGGCTATTAAAGCGCATTGGTCCAGATAAAGGCGGGCACTGGGAGATTCTGAATGGCTGAAGGTCAATTCTAATCTTAAACCCGATAAAGAGGGCGAACGTATGGGACACGAAAGAGTTGGAATTTTACCAAAGACGCGACCATGGAATGCTCTCGTGGGGCAGATGGCTGAACTCTATTCTTCTGGGGGGTTGATTTCATCTATTGCCTCACAGACTCTAAAGAATGTCCGGCATCGTTATGAAGCTTTATTCAGGGACCCCGTAGTTACAAATATCTTTAGCTTCATGGTTGCCTTCTCTAATGCCTGTCGATTTCAGGATACGCGAACTCAGCTTCATATGGCTGGCATCAGCTTGCCGGAGCAACCAACTTTACTTTCTGTTGTTAAGAGCCTTCGTGGTTGTGTGCCATTTCATGAAGCCAATTCTGAATATGGTCAACTCGCGCTTGCTGCTGCCGCTGATGCAATAGGGCAATGGCATAAACAGCATGCAACAAAGCAACTACCTTTGTTCCAAACGTCTCTTGATTTCTTTGAATCATGGCGTGCTCTTGGACATGGCTCAGGCTTCTGTGAACTATCTCGTCTATTTTTCGGGAAACTCACTGAGCGATATCTGAACTACTTTTTGGATCGGGCGGCATCTGTAGAATTTCAAAGCATTCAACAACGCGACCAGTTTCAACGCGACATACACAACCACATTGACGACATTTCAAAACATGCCTTTGAAACAGCGAAAATTACACAGTCTTTTGCAGCAGGATGGTATGAGCGTCATACGCGTGAAGGACTTCCAGACATAAAGGAGGTTGAAGGATTTCTTGCTGTTGCCTTTGGCAAGTTGCGGGACGAACTTCGCAGAGAGGAGGAAGTTAAATGAACGCTTCCTCTTCGACGATTTTTCTTTGTAATGGTGCCGACGGATCAAGCAATGTTACACAGGATGACAAAGTTTTCAGACTATCGTATTTGGAAGATGGTTCACAGAAAAATGTAAATCTGAAACTGCGGAATTTTGTCGGACAGGTATATCACTTGCCAGACCGTATTTTGGACCTACTTGAAATTGCCGCTTATGTTTTTGCTGCAGACCGATGGGTGTCCAGAGGAAGAAAAGATGCCGTTGAGTTTCACGCGTGGATGCGTTCAATACGTTTTATTATTCGGGTACGAGACTCAAACTTCTGGAATCGTCCAGAAGTAAAGAGAAAACTATCAGATGTTCTTATCTTCATGACAGGTGACAAAGAATACACATTTGATTTTGTACCCGGTCATTCCACAGCTACAACCTCTCTTTTCGACAGCGAGGAATTCGAAATCGTGCCACGAAGCCAAGCATCACAAGCATCAGTTGTGTTATTCTCTGGAGGTATTGATTCGCTTTCTGGAGTTCTCGAACGATTACATTCAACTCAGGAAGATATATACCTCATAAGTCATAGCTCTGGTCAGCCCACTACGAAACGTACACAGAGACAGCTTGTGAAAGAATTAGAGAAACTGTATCCGGGAAGAATTCATCATTATTCATTCGAGTGTGGACTCACTGGACATAAAAGAGCAGCAGAAGAGACTCAGAGGACACGGGCCTTTCTCTTTGCATCAATTGCATATGCCTTGGCCCATCGGTTGTCGCAGTCCCACTTTTTCATTTATGAGAATGGCATCACCTCGTTGAATTTGTCCCGAAGGCAGGATTTGATAAACTCGAGGGCAAGTCGTACCACCCACCCCAAAACTCTTGCCTTGATGTCTCTTTTCTTATCCGAAGTGGAGGATGCGCCGGTCAAGGTTCACAATCCTTTTTGGCAACACACGAAAACAGACGTCTTTGAGCGTCTCAACCAAATGGGCGGACGAAATTTGTTAGGCAGTGCAGTCTCATGCAGCAGAACATTCCAGCGCATAGAACCGGCGACGCATTGCGGTTGCTGCTTTCAATGCATCGATCGACGTTTAGCTGCTTATGCATCAGGCTTACAAGAAGTTGATAACTGTGGTATCTATTCAAGAAATATCTTGATAGACCAAATTGAATCTCCCGAAACGAGAACAACAGCCCTTGATTATATTCGGCAGGCTACGACTTTTGCAAATATTACGGATGACCAATTTTACCATGAACGGCTTTATGAACTAAGCGATATCGTTGACTTCATTGAGGCAAATGGTGAGCAAGATGCCATTGAAAAAATTTGGAAACTATGTAACCGACATGGCAAGCAAGTCGTGGAAGCTATAAAGGTTATTCGCCAGCAACATGATGACCCTTGCCGCAAGTTGAACTCAGGAAGCTTGCTTCAACTCATTGCTGACCGCGAATATCTAAAAGACGATGCAAGAAAGCTTGCAGAGCGAATTGCGGCAATCCTTGCCACATCCATTCCAATCGCATTCAAAACAAGGCAGCCAGCCAAGGAAGATGAATTGAATGACCATATTGACGCATTGTTTCGTGCTGATGGCAGTGATTTTCATCGCGAATTTCCTTCTACGACATTTGCTTTGGCTAAGGTCATACCGGATCATGAGGCAAGAAATGTGGACTTATTGATCGAAGCCAAGTACGTTAGGAGAGGAACCTCACCAAGTAAGGCGACCGAGGGAATTGCAGCGGATATTACAAAATATCAAGCAAGCAAATTCATTCTCTTTGTGATTTATGACCCAGAACGTGGGATCTCGGATGATGCCACATTTAAGAAAGACATCGAAGGCAAACGAGATTGCCTTGTTGCCATCATCCGATAGCTGAGAAGATAAAGATTCATTTGTCCATTTGCCCATATATGTTTAGGAGTGAGACCTTACCCAGACGATAATTGAATTATGGCTAATAAACAAAAACTTGAACTCACATGGATTGGGAAGGAGAATCAGCCGAGGCTGGAGCCGCGGATTTTGCTGGAAGATAAGGAGAAATCTTACCATGCGAAGCATCGGGTGACGGGCAAGGACATTTTCGACAACTGGCTGATCTTCGGCGACAACCTGCTGGCGCTGAAGGCACTGGAAGCGGAGTTCACCGGCAAGGTCAAATGCGCGTCCATCGATCCACCCTACAACACCGGCAGCGCCTTCACCCACTACGACGACGGACTGGAGCATTCCATCTGGTTGTCGCTGATACGCGACCGTCTGGAGATCATCCGGCGGCTGCTGTCGGACGATGGCTCTCTCTGGATCACCATCGACGATAACGAGGCGCATTACCTAAAGGTTCTGTGCGATGAGGTTTTTGGGCGGGGGAATTTTGTGACGAATGTGGTTTGGCAAAAAAGAACCTCGCCAGATAACAGGCTTAGACTTGGTGATGCACACGACAGCATTTTAGTATTTCGCAAAAACAAATCTTTTGGAAACGAAACATTTAATCAACTACCGGTTACTGATGGACGAACAAAGGATTTTAAGAATCCCGATAACGATCCAAGAGGACCGTGGGCTTCAACTGATTTTACCGGAATGACAGGTCACGCTACACCAAATCAGTTTTATACGATAACTTCCCCGAACGGAACCAATCATCCTCCTCCTGATGGTAGGTGTTGGGCGTTAGCAGAAGAAACATTCAAAAAATTGTTGGCAGATAATCGAGTTTGGTTTGGTAAAGATGGGAAAGCAAGACCAAGGTTAAAACGTTTCCTGAATGAAATGGAAGGTCAAAATTCTTGGTCATGGTGGCCCAATACCGAGGTGGGACATAACCAAGAGGCGAAGAAGGAAATCGTTACTCTTTTTGGCGCAAATTCTACCTTTGACACACCCAAACCAGAACGCCTTTTGAAGCGCGTTATTGAAATCGCCACTAACCCCGGTGACCTCGTCCTTGACTCTTTCGCCGGTTCCGGCACCACTGGCGCGGTAGCGCATAAGATGGGGCGTCGCTGGATCATGGTGGAGTTGGGAGAACACTGCCATACGCATATTATCCCGCGCATGAAAAAGGTGATTGATGGAACGGATCAGGGCGGCGTCAGTAAATCATTGAATTGGAAAGGCGGAGGTGGTTTCCGTTATTTCCGGCTTGCGCCGTCGCTGCTCGAAAATGACAAAAGGGGCAACTGGATTATCAGCAAGGAATACAACGCCGCCATGCTTGCCTCCGCCATGGCGAAGCACGAAGGGTTTGTCTATAATCCCGATGATACCTTTTACTGGAAACAGGGTAAGTCCACGGAAAAGGATTACATCTTTACCACCACCAATTTCATCACCCTTGAGTATCTGGACAGCATCCACGAGGAGATGCAGTTCGATGAAAGCCTCCTCATCTGCTGCAAGTCCTTCCAGAAAGCCTGTGAAGAAAGATATGCTAATATCACCGTCAGGAAAATTCCGAACATGCTTCTGGGCCGGTGCGAGTTCGGAAAGGATGACTATAGCCTGAACATTGCAAATCTTCCGTGGCAGGCGGAAGTTGAAAGGACGGCAGAAGGTCCAGTTAACGCTGGGAGCAAAGGAAAAAAATCAAAAAAGCCTTTCCAAAAAGATCAACAAGGCCTTTTTGACGAAGAGGGAGGAAACAATGGATCCTGAAACGAGTTCAGGATGACATCCTTAGGAAAACTCAGGATGTCATTTACACGGTCACCCTGAACTTGTTTCAGGGTCTGTTTAGAGATCGTCGATGAATGAAGGCTATGTTTATATTCTGTCAAATTATGGCAGGACTACTTTCTATATTGGCGTTACCAATGACTTGCATCGCCGTCTTGAGGAACATAAAAACAGTGTGGGCTCTGTTTTTACTTCGCATTATCAATGCAAAGACCTCTTGTATTTTGAACATTTCGATAGCATTGTCGATGCTATTGCACGAGAGAAGCAGTTGAAAAACTGGCATCGTGAATGGAAATTGAATTTAATACTGAGTTTAAATCCTGAGTTGAAGGATTTATCGGATGATATTAGATGCTGAAACAAGTTCAGCATGACATGTGGGGTTTAGGATAAAGTTCAGGACGACATTTAGAGAAAGATAATTGAATGAACAGAATCGCTACATCCATCAGGAACCGGTTAAGTCTCAGGGATCCGCAGGCGGAAAGCCTGGGAATACTTGCCGAGCTTGCCGATACGCTTTCCCTGCAAAAGAATGCTGACCTGGCGGCCGAGTTGGAGAAGGTCAAAAGTCTTTATCCGACCTGCGCGGATTTCGAGAGAAGCTTTCCTTCGCTGTGTTTTGCTCTGGCCACCGGTGTCGGCAAGACACGATTAATGGGGGCTTTTATCGCGTACCTTTATCTGGCGAAGAACATACGGAATTTCTTCGTTCTGGCCCCGAATCTCACCATCTATAACAAGCTCATCGACGATTTTGCCAATATTACCAGCCCGAAGTATGTGTTTCAGGGCATCGGCGAGTTTGTCCACAGCAGACCCCGCATCATTACCGGGGATAACTACGAAGACGTCCGGCAGGTGGAATTATTCAAATACGAAATCCACGTCAACATTTTCAACATCGGGAAGATCAACGCGGAGACACGGGGCGGCAAATCCCCACGTATCAAGAGGTTGACGGAATGTCTGGGGATCTCCTATTTCAACTATCTCACCAGTCTTGATGACCTCGTCGTTCTGATGGACGAGTCGCACCATTACCGGGCGGACAGGGGGATGGAGGTCATCAACGAATTGAACCCGATTATCGGGCTGGAGCTTACGGCAACGCCACAGATAGAGCGCAGCGGCGGGGCTATCAAATTCAAGAACGTTGTCTATGAATACTCCCTTGCCAAGGCCATCAGAGACGGATTTGTGAAAGAACCGGCGGTGGCAACCCGGAGGGACTTCGATCCGACGCATTACACCCAGGATGACCTGGACAGGATCAAGCTGGAAGACGGCATCCGTCTCCATGAAGACACGAAGGTCGCCTTGGATATCTACGCACGGGACACAAAGGCAAACCCTGTAAAACCTTTTGTGCTGGTTGTCTCCCAGAATACGGAACACGCCCGCAAATTGAAGGAGATGATCGTTTCGCAAGGGTTCTTCGACGGGTATTATGCCGACAAGGTCATGGAAATCCATTCCAACCAGACGGGCGGGGAAAAGGACGAGAATATCGAGAGACTCGTATCCCTGGAACTTCCGTCGAATAAGATAGAAATCGTGATTCACGTGAATATGCTCAAAGAGGGATGGGATGTGAAGAATCTCTACACCATCATCCCCTTGAGAACGGCCGCGGCCTTGACGCTGAGGGTACAAACTATCGGCAGGGGCCTCCGCCTGCCCTACGGAAAGAGAACCGGAAATGACAAGGTGGATAAGCTCACTATCGTCGCCCATGATAAATTTCAGGAAATCGTTGACGCCGCGAACAGACCTGATTCCATCATCCGCAAGGAAAATATCATTACCATCGATGCGGAAGAGTTGAACCGGCCTAAAGAAGTTATCACGGTTGTATCCAGTATTGAGCGGATGATCGAGGAAGAACAAAACCGGATCGAAGGGATCACCGAACCCGACGAACGAGAAAAAGCCCAGATCAGCCTGGATGTCCGAAAGATAATCATCGCAACCCTGCCTGAACTAAATACCGCCGTGAAAAACATCGGCGAATTGAAAAATGAAGACATCAAACAGATCGCGGTGGAGAAGTTCAGGCAGAAGATCGAAGCTGTCCCGCAGCCATATCTTTTTGCGGAAGATATGATACGGCAAGTGGAACGGGTCTATGAAGAGTTGGTGGACGAATTCACGGAAAAGATTATCGAGATACCCAGGATCATGATTCTCCAGCACGATGATGTTATATCAGGTTTTCACGATTTTGATCTCGATACGAAGAATCTCAATTATCAGCCCGTATCGGAAGAAATCCTGGTCAAGAAACTCAGGGAACAGGAAGACGGCATCGATATTGTCATCGGAAAGGGCAGGATCGTCTTCGATATTCCGGAGAATATCATTGTCAACGAGCTTATGAACTACTCCGAAATCAGCTATGACGATCAGGCGGAATTGCTTTACAAGCTTGCAGGCGAGGCAGTCGAGAAATTCAGGTCTTACCTTGCGGATGACAAGCTGATGAATGTGGTTCAATACCACAAAAAGGAGATCGGCCGATTCATTCATTCCCAGATGATGGAACATTTTTACTGTAAGGCGCCGGCATTTAAAAAACCGGACGTCTTGCCTTTTTTGAAAATTGAGGAGCATAATCTATCCAAATATACGAAAGACAGCATCCACCACTACACCGATACCATAACCCCGACATACACTATTCCGAGCAAGGTATTCAGCGGTTTCAAGAGAGCCTGTCACAATCTTTACAAGTTCGATTCCAAAACGGAGAAGGATTTTGCGGTTATTCTGGAGCAGGATGGGGATGTCTTGAAATGGTTGAGACCGGCGGCAAAGCAGTTCAGGATTTACTGGAAACACAATTCCCGGCAGTATCATCCCGACTTTGTAGCCGAGACGGGAGATACGATCTATATGATCGAGACCAAGAAAGAAGCGGATATCGAGACTTCCGATGTCCAGGAAAAAACGGCAGCCGCTCTTTTATACTGCAAGAACGCCACGGACTTTACGACGCAGAATGGCGGCAAGCCGTGGAGATACATCCTCATTCCGCACAACGCCGTCATGGTCAACATGAGCTTCGAAACACTGACGCAGGAATTCGAGGTAAATATTTAGTGTCACTCCTTCCTATCCTATCCCCAGGTTGAAGCTCTCATAGCCAAGGGTAATCATCTTTTCCCTCGTGCTCTATTTTTCCGTAATTCCTCCGCCATGAGTAAGCCGGCGCTGAAGGGTAAAAGCACCAGCCAGACATCTATATCTACCGGTGCAGTACCAAAGATTCTATTTCCCAGGGGGTGATAGATGATGATAGCCGCAAGAAGTACTTCTATTATTATTCCGATAATAACCAGTTTATTGGAGAAGAAACCTAAACGGAAGATAGATTCCCTGAATGAACGGCAGGCAAATACATTCCCTATCTGTAAAATTACAATGCCCAGAAATGTGGCTGTTGAAGCCTGACGAGCCAATAAACTGTCGGCCGGTAAAACCATTCCCCATTCCCATCCACCCCGGAAAAGAACGTAGAAATAAGCGAAGAGAACACCAATAGAGCTTATAAGCCCGAGAAAGACATAACCCCTTAAAAGAAGTGTTCTATCTATAAGATTCTTTGTTTCCCCGCCCCTGCCGGATGTTAAAGGAGGATTTTTCATAATACCCGACTCCGGCGGCTCAACTCCCAGGGCGAGAGCAGGAATGGTTTCAGTGCCAAGATCAATTGCAAGTATCTGCATTACGGTTAAGGGCAGTGGAATTTTCATGAAAGAAAACAGAATATAAGGGACTGCGGGGCTGTTGAAAAAGCCTTGAGTCATTGTATCATTGCAGCTCAGAGTTTCAAGAAAATAATATAAATGATTGATATTGCTTGACAATATTGCATGTTTGTGTTAGGATTTCTCCATCACTGTAC
>JBAZOY010000053.1:0-17286 GCA_041648505.1 Syntrophales bacterium
GGATTATTCATGGCCCGGAAATATCCGTGAACTCCAGAGCACAATACGATATGCCCTCGTGAAGGCCAAAGGTCAGGTTATCAGGCCCCAGGATCTTCCGGCGGAGCTGCAAAACTTGAAGAGCGGTTTCTCCTTGCGCGGACCTTCCAGAAAACTGGACAAGAAAACTGTCTCTGATGCTCTTGCCAGAGCAGGAGGAAACAAGGCCAAGGCTGCCAGGGGCATGGGAGTTGGCCGGGCTACTCTTTACCGCTTTTTGTCTAAGGATAAAAGTGTCTCATGAAACAGATATGTCTCTTTGTTTAAATTGATACATATCGTCAATGCTTCCGGTTTTTTCTTCCCTAAAAGACTATTATTTCAATAGGTTTTCATTCTGTTGGTTTAACACACATCTCGGATAAAACATTAAAACAATTTGCCTGAGTGCCTGTATTATTTAAATATCTTTTATTTTCAGGAACTTATAATTATATTCACGTCCATAATGAGAATGTGTTTCATTAGTGTCTCAGGGATTGGATGCCACAAAATGGCCTGTCGGTTTGTCTTTTGTAATTATCTGAATATATTTGCTATTTTCAATTACAAAATATGATCATGGTTGGCACGAATATTGAGTATTATAAAGTAAGTTATGTTTAATAAAGATTTGAAGTGGCAGTGGAAAAGAAAGGTTAGTCTATGTTGTTACCGGTAAGAGGATAGAAATTCAAAATGAAAAGACAAACGGTAAAGGGTATTCAAGATTTAATCGTCCGGCAAGAGGTGGGAGTTCACTGTGTTGTCGAAGAAACGAACTTGACAATTTTACCCTGCTTAACATAGCATAACAATGTGAGGTTAAGTGCACTGCGATGCAAGATTATAGACATAAAGGAACGAAACCTGACAAGTTGTGCTTTGAAAAGTGGAGACAATTAAGGATGTGAGAGAGTTTTGCTTATGTCTGAGCACCGAGGATAATAGAGAAGCAAAGGGGTACTGTGAACACTATATGCGGAGGAAGTATTAGATTGTTTAAGGAAAAAATGAAGCAAAAATATTCGTTCTGGACTAAGACAGGTCAGGATATTTTTAAGATTGAGAGAACTATAAGAATCTAGCGTAAAAGGAGGAGAAGATGGCAAATAAAGTCAAAGTCAATATGATGGATAAGGCAAAGGAATTGAGAATGGAACTGGCTAATCTTATGCCGAAGCTTGACACGGAGCGTTTGAAGTTCCTTCTCGAGTCTTATGAGGAAACTGAATGTGAACCGGCAGTAATAAGAAGAGCGAAGCTTAATGAGAAGACGCTTAATGAGAAGACGCTTTATATCGATGAAAACCCGATAGTAGGAACAGTAACCCAATATCGGTCCGGTCTTTCACCTTATCCCGAGTGGGCCTGTAAATGGATGAGGAAGGAGACGAAGGCGCGGTTCCAGTTAGGTGAACTCGATATGGCAAAGGACCTTACTGATGAGGACAGGGACCTGATAAACAGGGCCGTTGATTATTGGGAAAACAGGACTGTAGTCTATCGCACTCGTAAGATGTATCAGGAGGTAACGGGAGTTGACGCAGTAAAACAATTTTACATACCCGGAGTCGCACTCCAGGGAGGTCCTCAATTTCCTCTCGGGTTTATCATTCTTGACTACGGGAAGGTATTAAATAAAGGTATAAAGGGTATAATCGCCGATGTTAAAGAGCAGATGGCAAAGTTATCGGTAGGAGAACTGGAGTCAGTAACGAAAAGACACTTCTACAATGCTGAGTTAATATGTCTTAATGCTGTTGTTAACTGGGCCCACAGGTATGCCGCTTTAGCAAGGGAGATGGCAGCTAAAGAGTCCGACCCGGAAAGAAAAAAGGAGCTGAAGAATATTGCTAAAATATGCGACTGGGTACCGGAAAATCCGGTAAGGAATTTCCGTGAGGCGGTCCAATCCTATTGGTTTGCTCACTGTGCCGCTTACATTGAGACTTGTACCTGGGCTATGCCACCGGCGAGATTTCCTCAATACATGTACCCTTTCTACAAGAAAGATAAAGAGGCGGGCAAGATAACCGAGCAAGAGGCCAAAGATCTGCTGGCTATGCTCTTTGTAAAATACCAGGAGATTCAGGTACATAATTCTGAACGATCATTTAAAGGAAATTCAGGACAAATGGCAATTCATATATCCCTCGGCGGGGTAGATGAGAATGGGGATGATGCCACAAACGATATCGACTACATGTTACTCGACGTCCAAAGAGAGATGAAGTGTGCTCAGCCCAGTCTTTCCGTTCTTTATCACGACAAAATGTCCGAAGAATTTTTGCTTAAATGTATCGAGACGATTAAAACAGGTATTGGTCAGCCCCAGTTCCAGAACTGCGATAATATGGTGCAAAAGCTTTTCCTCTACCATGATGGTATGACCTTGAAAGATGCTCGAGGCGGTGCCAATTTGGGATGCGTTATGGTCCAACCCCTCGGTTGTGCCAACCTCTGGGAGGGCATCTTCAATCTGGCTAAGATGGTAGAGTTAACGCTGAATAACGGGAAAGATCCTAAAACCGGGGTTCAGGTAGGCCCACAGACGGGTGAGGCAGAGTCCTTCTCGACTTATGAGAAACTCTGGGAGGCTGTTAAAATACAGATACTGTACTGTACTCAAATTATGCGAGACTATGAGCGGCTCGGGGTGAGTATCATGGCTGAAATCGCCCCCCTGCCTTTCCAGTCGGCTCTGATACCCGGCTGTATCGAAAAGGGTATGGATGTTATGGTGGGTGGCTCGAAATACGGTGGGCTTGGCTCTCTAATGATTACCGGGGTGGACTTGGGCAATTCGCTGGCGGCGGTCAAGAAGCTGGTTTTTGACGATAAGCGCATTACCATGAAGGAATTAAAAGACGCTCTTGCTGCCAACTTCGAAGGCAACGGTTATGACAATATCCTGAAGATGTGTCTGGATGCCCCCAAGTACGGCAATGATGATCCCTATGTTGATCACATAGTGCGGGATGTTTATGCTGCCGCCGGAGACGCTCATGAAAAGACAGGACTGGATTACCTGGGTCGGAAAACTCGACCGGAAGCTGTTTCGGCATCTACACATAATACCTTCGGCTATGCAACAGGGGCTTTGCCCAGTGGAAGGAAGGCAGGCGTAGCTCTTGCTGATGCCAGTGTTTCATCGATGCCGGGCACAGACATGAACGGGCCTACGGCGCTCATTAAGTCGGCAGCCCAGGCCATCGATATCATGAAATATGGCACGAATCACTTTAACATGAAATTCCATCCCTCCGCTATGGAAGGAAGAGAGGGTGGAAGGAAGCTGTTGTCTTTGATAAAGACTTATATGGATCTGGGTGGATTCCATGTTCAGTTTAACTGCGTGAGCAGTGATACGTTAAAGAAAGCCCAGCAGCATCCGGCAGACTTCCGTGATCTTGTGGTCAGAGTAGCCGGATTTAGTGCCTTCTTCGTCAACCTGGATAAAGGTGTTCAGGATGAGATTATAAAGCGCTCTGAACTCAAATTTGAGCAATAGCAGGTGTGATGTGGTTCGTTTCTAAGATTTAGATGGATTATAACACCCTCCTTTTTGTTATACGGTTTCTGCCCCCGCGAAAGCGGGGGTTTGAAACCACATTTCTTGTAAAACTATACTGTTTTTTGTTTAACCGTATAAGTTAACCTTCTGATAGCATCTAATTTCTTTCTATTTCCGATTGTTGCTGAGTTAATAGCTTTTTTTAAAATTTCAGTCGACTTTTCATAACCATCCCTGTCAACCGAATAATGTATACCGTCCTTTCCTCCCTGAGCAAAACTGTACTTCACCGGATCTTTTCATGAGACTTCCGAACCATAAACTAAATCCGAAATCAAGGCGAGAGACCTAATGGTTCCGCTTCTACAGATATTTGTCAACCACTTCTCAAGAATTTGACTCAGTGCCCTGACTCTGATATTGGACTTGTACATGTTAGTCAAGAAAACAATTTTGAAGGAGAATAAAACATGAAAACATCCGCAAATATTCTATTGAGTATTGTATTGCTGTTAATGCCGATGGTAACCGTCGCACAGAATTATCCGAGAATGAACCAGGCAGATATGCAAAAGCAGATGCAGCAGATGCAGAAAATGCAAGCTTGTATGCAAAATGTTGATCAAGCAAAACTAAAAGAGATTCAGCAACGTTCGGAGCAGGTCAACACGGAGATAAAATCGTTGTGTAAAAGCGGACAGCGTGACAAAGCGCAGAAAAAGGCAATTTCTTTCGGAATGGAAATGGTAAAGGATCCGACAATGCAAGAAATGAGAAAGTGCGGCGAAATAATGAAAGGATCAATGCCGAAGGCGCCTTTTATGGATCAATATAAAGATAATTCCAGTCATCATGTTTGTGATTAGTGTCCTGTTTATAAGAAAATGTTATGGGTCTTGTGCTGATATAAGGATCCTCCTTGAAAAGGAGTTACTATTTCCTCAATTAACCAGGTGATTGAGGAAATAATGAAAAAGTTTGGTAACGCCCCCCGCTAACCACAAGTTAAAGTTCGCAGTATTTTCTTTCTTTTATAAAGTTCCCTGGCTACATAGTCCGCAATATTTGCAGGCATCTGTCGCAGATGGTCGGATGTTCGGTATCTGTACCCACCGACTCGCTATAGTTCCAGCATCTGGTGCATTTATCTCCCTGTGCCTTTGTTACACCGATAATCAAACCCTCAAATTCGCTGCTGTAATAGGGATCATTGATGCCATCTTTTTCTACGATATTGAGTTGTGAGATAATGGAGAGAGTTCTCATATCGTCCTGATGTGCTTCTAAAAAGGAACGCAGATCTTCCGGTGGACATATGTCCACACAGGCCTCCGGGGAACGTCCCAATACCTTGTCCTTTCGGGCTATCTCTACAGCCTTTGCGAGCTCAGACTTAATTGCAAGCATCTTCTTCCAGCACTCATCTATCTCTTTGTTTATATATTGAGAAGTTACCTCCGGGAACTGAGCTAAATGGACACTCTCCTCCTTTCCTTCATAAGCGGGCATGGCGTTCCATATCTCTTCTGCGGTGAAGGTGAGGATCGGGGCCAGGAGTCTAACCATGGCATCAAGGATAATATACATGGAACTCTGGGCTGACCGCCGGTCTTTCGATCCTGCCTTCGAGGTGTAGAGCCTGTCCTTCAGTACATCGAGATAAAGGGCGGAGAGGTCAACCGTACAGTAGTTATAGAGGGTATAGTAAACGACGTGGAATTGATAATGCTCGTAGGCTTCCTTTACCCGCCGGATAATCTCCTCAAGTCTGTGAAGAGACCATTTGTCTATCTCTTCCATTTCTTCACAAGGGACCATGTCGGCTTTGCAGTCAAAGTCGTACAGGTTTCCAAGAATGTAACGGCTGGTGTTGCGGATCCGCCTGTGGGCTTCGATAAGGCGTTTTAGTATTTCGTCGGAAATCCTTATATCATCGGTGTAATCCTCGGCAGCGACCCAGAGGCGCAGTATTTCAGCACCGTATTTTTCTACGATTTCCTGAGCCTCAATGGCGTTGCCCAGCGATTTGGACATCTTTTTCCCCTCGCCGGTAACAACAAAACCATGAGTCAGGACACTTTTATAAGGTGCCCTTCCCCTTGTCCCTATCGATTCAAGCAGAGACGAGTGAAACCAGCCCCGGTGCTGGTCGGAACCTTCCATGTACAGATCCGCCGGAGTTCCAAGTTCAGGCCTTTTTTCCAGTACAGCGGCATGACTCACACCGGAATCAAACCATACATCCAGGATATCAGTTTCCCTGGAAAATTCATTTTTTCCGCAAGAGGAACAAGTCACGCCGGCAGGCAGCAGATCTTTTGGTTCCTTTTCGAACCATATATCGGCACCGTGTTGTCTGACAAGTCCTACCAGGTGGTCAAGGATCTCTTTCGTCATAAGCAGATTTCCACAGTTGTTACAATTAAACATTGTGATGGGAACACCCCATAAGCGCTGGCGGGAGATGCACCAGTCGGGGCGGTTTTCAATCATTCCGTAAATCCTGTCACGTCCCCAGGCCGGTATCCACTCCACGGAGTCTATGGCCTTGAGGGCCTTTTTTCTCAGATCGTTTTTCTCCATAGATATAAACCACTGTTCGGTGGAACGGAAAATGATCGGTTTTTTACATCGCCAGCAGTGGGGATAAGAGTGAACAACTTTGGCAGATCCGAGAAGAAAGCCATATTCCTCTATTTTTTTGATAATCGCATCATTAGCATCAAAGACGAACTGACCGGCAAAGTCCTGAACATCGGCAGTAAAGTTACCGTCATCGTCAACGGGGGCATAGTTTTCCAGCCCGTATTTCATTCCGACTTCATAATCATCCTGTCCATGTCCCGGAGCGATATGTACGCATCCGGACCCCGTGTCAAGCATTACAAAAGGGGCCAGGACAAGAAGACTTTCACGATTTATAAACGGATGCCTGCACTTCAATCCTTCCATTACTGCACCGGAGAACTCATCAATAATTTCAAATGCTTTGTAACCGAAGGCAGACAGACACTGATCCATCAGCTCCCTTGCCATAATGAGAACCTCATCGGCAACCTTTACCGCCACATAAGCAAACTCGGGGTGGAAGGCGATTGCCAGATTGGCGGGAATCGTCCAGGGAGTCGTCGTCCAGATGACCACGCTGACCTTCTCCCCTGTCAGTTTCGGACGACAGGGCGATATATCTGATATTATCGAAAATTTGACATAAATAGATGGTGTGGAATGATCCGCATATTCGACCTCGGCCTCCGCCAGCGCAGTTTTGCAGGAGGCACACCAGTACACCGGTTTTTTACCCTTGTAGACGCTGCCCGCGAGAAACAGCTTTCCGAACTCCTCAACGGTTGCCGCCTCGTAATCGTAGGCCATGGTCAGGTAAGGATTTTCCCAGTCGCCGAATACACCCAGCCGCTTGAACTGTTTCCTCTGGATATCCACGTATTTGTTGGCATATTGTCGGCAAAAGCGCCTCTTATCCGTCTGAGGCATATTATCCCGCCTGTTTCCCAATTCTTTATCAACCTCGTGTTCAATCGGGAGGCCATGACAATCCCATCCCGGAACAAAAACGCTGTAAAAACCCGTCATATTCTTTGCTTTGATCACCATATCCTTAATAACTTTATTTAATGCTGTACCGAGGTGGATGTTCCCATTGGCATAAGGGGGGCCATCATGTAGTATATAAGCCTTCCTACCCGTCGATGCTTTTTTGATCTTTTCATAGATATGCATTTCGTCCCAGACATTAAGCATCTCCGGTTCTCTTTTGAGAAGATTGGCTTTCATGGGAAAATCAGTCTTCGGTAAATTCAAGCTGTCTTTGTATTCCATGTAATACTCCTTAAGGATATAGATCAGGCCATGAAAGAAAGGAAGCTGAACGGAGCCTTTTCTTCGAGGCCATTGTTAGCTGGAAACTACCATAGAAACATACCGCTTTCAAGGGGGGAATAAGATAAACCATCTGTAGTTGCTTTAGGGCGAAAGCATTTTATTCATAGATATTTCAGGCCATGAACATGGGTTAAGCGGATGCACAGCTGAGACAGCCGGGATTCGGGTTGTTCGGATATTTCGAACCCAAAGACCCTGAAGAGGGAAATGCGGGTGCTGATCAAGGCCTCTAAGGAAGTGCATTGCGATGAACTATTGCTGCTCAATAACCGCGATTTATACATTGAAAACTTTAGAACCATAGCTTAAAATCTAGCAATAAGCTGACGGGTAAATCAACACAATAAAAGTATCTTTAACCTCATAATACCCCAAAGTTAAATCTTGTCCTGATTTTCGATAAGGAAAGGCGGATATTCTTGATGAAGAACTTGAACCAAAAGAAAGTGAGGACGCATTTCAGGATATTGTTCCTGTTCGCCCTTTCTATTTCTCTTGTGTCTTGCATAAGCTGGATTCTGGAAAAGCCCTCCTTCGTCCTTCGTGAGATCACCCTCAGTCCCCGTTCCTTCACGGAGATGACTCTTCTTCTCGGTATCGAGGTACAAAATCCTAACCGTCTTGACCTTACGCTCAAATCTTTTGAATATACCGTTTACCTTAACAATGAAGAAATCGGAAATGGTCGCCTGGGAAAGGAAATTCTGATTCCCTCATCATCAATAACACGGTTACAGGTACCTGTCGTTGCAAAGTTCAAAGACTTGGGCGGAAGCCTGAAGACCATTATTACCGGTGATGATTTGCCTTACAAGATAGAGGGAAAGGCCGACGTTAAAACGGCCTTCGGAAGTCTCTATTTCCCCTTATCTAAAGAGGGGCGTATTAACTTGAAAAGACAATAAGGAGAAATTAACCGTCCAGGAACAGCCCAATATCGTTCATGTTCGTATCTACACACATTAAACGCATCGAAAACCGTCTACACCAGGTTCTCTCCCGGGATCGGGAGGTCCTTGCCCAAAGAATAAAAACCATTCGGCGAAAATCACGGAACACGGCTTCTGAAAACAGCCTCTTTCGTCAGTTAGACTCTATTGAACAACGGATCGAGAAGTCTATTGGCCAAAGAGAGAAACGTCTGGCTCAAAGGCCTGAGATTATTTTTCCGGCGGTCCTGCCCATCACCGGCAAGCGCAATGAGATTGTACAGGCTATTCAGGAAAACCAGGTGGTGATCATCTCCGGTGACACGGGTTCCGGAAAAAGTACACAGATTCCCAAAATGTGCCTGGAGGCTGGTCGTGGCATCAGCGGATTGATCGGTTGTACCCAGCCCAGGCGGATTGCTGCCACCACCATTGCCCAGCGGATCGCCCAGGAACTGGGAGAGGAATTGGGGGTTTCCGTTGGTTACAAGATTCGTTTCCGGGAAAGGACCAGCCAGAACGCCTATATAAAGATCATGACCGACGGTATTCTGTTGATGGAGACCCAAAATGATCCGCGGCTGATGGAGTATGACACCATCATCATCGACGAGGCCCATGAGCGGAGTCTTAACATCGACTTTTTGCTGGGCATACTCAAAACTCTGTTGCCTGCAAGACCCGATCTGAAGCTGATCATCACATCCGCCACCCTGGACACGGAAAAGTTTTCAAAGGCCTTTGATGCCGCACCGCTTGTTCATGTGGGAGGCCGAATGTTTCCGGTGGAAGAGATCTATATGCCCCTTTCTCCGGAAGAGGAGGAAGCCGGAGATATAACCTACGTGGATATGGCCGTGCAGGCGGTCAGTCATCTTCGTTCCAGAGGATGGTTGGGCGGGGATATCCTCATTTTCATGCCCACGGAACAGGATATCATGGAGACCTGTGAGAAACTGGAAGGCCGCGGGATCCAGGGAACGACTGTTCTGCCGTTGTTTGCCAGGCTTTCCGGTTCTGAGCAGGGCCGTGTTTATACGGTTACCGGGCGCAAGATTGTGGTGGCTACTAACGTTGCCGAAACCTCCCTCACCATTCCCGGCATCAAGTATGTGATTGATACCGGATTTGCGCGCATCTCTCGCTATCTTCCAACCACCCGGACTACCAGCCTGCCAATAAGCCCCATATCCAGAAGCAGTGCGGACCAGCGGAAAGGACGCTGCGGCCGGGTCCAAAACGGGATCTGCATACGGCTGTTTTCCAGGGAAGATTACGATAAACGGCCCGAGTTTACACCACCGGAGATTATGCGCTCCAATCTGGCCGAAGTCATTTTGCGCATGATCTTTCTCAACCTGGGGGATATTGCGTCCTTTCCCTTTGTGGACCGGCCCCATCCAAGAAGCATCAAGGACGGATTTGACCTTCTGCTGGAGTTGGGGGCCGTAGAAAGAAAAGGGAAAAGAGCCATTCTTACGGGACAAGGTCGTATCATGGCCCGCATGCCGCTTGACCCCAGGATATCCCGGATGATTCTTGAGGCTCAAAAGGAAGGCTGTGTGGAGGAAGTCACAGTAATTGCGGCGGCGTTGAGCACTCAGGACCCCAGAGAGCGGCCGGTAGAAAAGGCGGCCCAGGCCGATCAGGTTCATGCCCCTTTCAAGGACGTGGCTTCCGATTTCATAACGCTTTTTAATATCTGGAACAAATATCACCGCTCCCTGGAGAGGCTCCAGACGCAAAACAGGATGCGAAAGTTCTGCAAGGAGCATTTTCTTTCCTTTAACCGGATGCGGGAATGGATCTATGTTAAAAAACAAATATCTTTAATTCTCAAAGAGCAGCGGATCGCTAAACCGGGAAAAGACGCGGACCGGGATCAGGAATCTTACTATGACCGCATACATCGAAGTATCCTGAGTGGATTTTTGTCCAATATTGCCATGAGGAAGGATCGGAACATCTATCAGGCGACCAGGGGCAGAGAGGTCATGATTTTTCCGGGCTCCGGACTGTTCAAGAAGGATCGTCCGTGGATTGTGGCGGCCGAGATGGTCAAGACATCCAGGCTGTTTGCCCGAACTGCGGCCGGGATTGATCCTCAATGGCTGGAGGCCCTTGGCGGAACCTTATGCAAGCGCAGCTATTCAAGTCCCCATTGGGAGAAAAACAGGGGTGAGGTAAGAGCCATGGAACAGGTGTCCCTTTTCGGCCTGCCCATCGTAACCCAGAGACCGGTTTCCTACGGCCACATCAACCCAAAAGAAGCCCAAAAAATATTTGTTCAATCCGCGCTGGTGGAAGGACAGGTGAGGGAACCCCTTCCATTTCTCGCCCACAATCAGGATCTTGTGAAAAAGATCTCCGAACTGGAAGACAAAGTCCGGCGCCGGGATTTTCTGGCCGGTGAGGTGGTACTGGCCGAGTTTTATGAGGCCAGGCTGGAAGGGATCTGCGACATTCGAACCCTCCGGAGGATCATCAAAGATCAAGGTGGGGATGATTTCCTCAGGATGAAAGAATCCGACCTGATGATTAGTTTACCTGATGAATCCGAACTGGCCCTGTATCCGGACCATCTATCGGTCGGACTTACCCGGTTGGATTTTTCTTACAAATTTGCCCCGGGAAAACCGGATGACGGCGTAACCGTAAATATCCAATCCTCTGCGGCATCCCAACTACCGGCAGGGCGCCTGGAATGGGGAGTCCCCGGGCTCTTAAGAGAAAAGGTTACCGCCCTGATCCGTGGGCTGCCCAAAGCATACAGGAAGCAACTGGTCCCTGTTCCGGACACGGTGGATGTGATCATGAAAGAGATGAAACAGGATGACCCTTCCCTTATTGCAGCCCTGGCACAGTTTGTTTACGAGCGGTTCGACGTGGATGTCCCGGCCTCGGTCTGGTCGGCGGTTGAGATTCCTGATCATCTAAAAATGAGAATTTCTCTGCGCGACCATCGGGGAAAGGAAGTGGCGTCCGGCAGGGATCCGGGCCTGTTGAAAGAGGTCGGCCCCGGTCCGGCTCATGCACACGAGTCAAAGGCATGGACAGCAGCCAAAAGAGGATGGGAAAAAACCGGGCTGACAACCTGGGACTTTGGATGGTTGCCGGAAAGTATTGCCGTAGACGATCAACTGGTTGCCTATCCGGCGCTTGAGGACGCAACCGAAAGTGTCAATATCCGTTTGTTCCCTGACCCGAATCAGGCACTTGCTTCGCACAAGAAAGGCGTTCAAGCGTTCTTTCTTCTATATTTTAAAAAGGACCTTAGGTTTCTGAAGAAAAACCTGACCCTGCCACAGGATGCGGCCCGCACTTCAAAATATTTCGGCGGTACAGAAGTGATAGAACAGGCCCTTTACGAAAACCTGTTGTCGGATCTGTTTCAAAAAAACATCCGGAGCCGCGAAGAATTCGATGCACATGCCCGGGCGCTGGCACCGCTTGCCGCCCAGGGAAAGGATTTCATAGACGAGACCATCCGGGTCATGGATGCCTGTCACGAGACCCGGTCCTTTATTTATGAGTTGGAAAAGGTAAACAAGGCCAATTCCATAGTCACTGCTTTTTGTGCCGAAATACGACAGGCCCTGGCCTTTCTGGTACCGGAAAATTTTCTGGAGGTTCTTGCAAGAGACCGGTTTATCCACATTCCACGCTATCTGAAGGCCCTCCGCATCCGGGTGGAACGTTTTACTTACGATCACCAAAAGGACCAGCAGAAATCTGAGCAGGCGCAGGTGTTTGTGGACGACCTGGGGCGGATCATCAACGAACTGCCTGTGCACGTGTCTCCGGGGAAAAAACAGGCGGTGGAGGAGTTCCGCTGGATGGTTGAGGAATTTAAGGTTTCGCTGTTCGCTCAGGAACTCAAGACCGCTTATCCGGTTTCGGAAAAGCGTTTAAAGGCCAAACTCGGAGAGATTGAAAGGATGGTGTGATATGCACATTCACCTTTTTGTAGAAGATTGACAGTCCTTTTTGTTCCATGAAATTTGTAAAAATTCATCTGTTCCAGTCATGACCTTTGCAATAAATCCCTTTATTCTTTGCTTGGGTTCGTGGACTGACGGGACTCGATCCGACGAATGATTTTGCTCGAAATACTCATTCCTATCTGTAAGATGGCCAAAACAATAAAGACGCCTATGAAGCGGATAATCAAGGTACTGAACACGTATCCCCAATTTATTGATTCCATAATCTTTTCTCCTCACTTAAACATGGCTATGAACATCCCGGCAGCGGCCGCTGTTCCGATCACTCCGGCCAGGTTCGGCCCTATGGCGTGCATAAGCAGATGATTTTTCTTGTTATATTTTAATCCCTCTACCTGGGAAACCCTTGCCGACATGGGCACGGCCGAAACACCCGCCGAGCCGATCAACGGATTCATTTTATGCCCCGGCTTTAAAAACAGGTTCATTAACTTGACCGTCCAGATGCCGCCGGCCGTACAAAAGGCAAAATCCACGATCCCAAAACTGAAAATCAAAAGCGGCGCGGCATTCAGAAATTTATCGGCCTGCATAGTTGCACCCACCGAAACGCCCAGGAGAATAGTAACAATATTCATCAAGGCCCCCTGGGCTGTTTCCGTCAATCGATCAACTACACCCGATTCTTTCATCAGATTCCCGAACATGAACATGCCCATTAAGGGCACGACCGCCGGGATGAGCAGGGCAATAATGCTCACGGCAATCAGAGGAAAGACAATCTTTTCCTTTTTGGAAACTTTGCGAAGGCTTTTCATGACGATTTGTCGCTCTTTTTTCGTGGTCAGAAGGCGCATAATCGGGGGTTGAATGAGCGGAACCAGAGCCATATATGAATACGCTGCTAAAGCATTGGCCCCTAAAAGGTGGGGGGCCAATGCCTGAGTAAGGTAAATGGTTGTCGGTCCGTCGGCCCCGCCGATGATTCCTACGGAAGCTGCTTCCTTAAGGGTAAAACCGCAAAGGATGGTTCCGATAAAGGTGATGAAAACCCCCAACTGGGCCCCGGCCCCCACCAATAAAGTCTTGGGATTGGCTATTAGAGGTTCAAAATCGGTCATAGCCCCCAGCCCTAAAAAGATTAGACAAGGGATGATCTCCCAGGTGATTCCATAATGGTAGAAGGCTTGCAAAAGTTCCGGAACGCCTTCTTTGGAAAAGCCCATCAAAGGAGTCAGGGGGAAATTAACAATAAAAATACCGAACCCTATGGGGATGAGGAGCAGGGGTTCATATTTCTTAACTATGGCCAGATAGATGAAAAAAAGACCGATGCACCACATGACCACATGCCCCCAGGTCAGGCCTAAAAAACCGGTCTGGTTATAAATACCCATCAAGACATCAATGAATTCTTGATAGTTCATACAATTATTCTCCTTTCGCAACCAGGCGAAGTCGCTCTGAAATGACCGAGGCGATTTGATTCATGACCTTCAATCCGATGGAAGCGATTTTTTCCAGCTCTTCAAAGGATAAATCCTTGAAAATTTCCTCTTTCTTCAGTCGATCCGAATCCATCATTTCCCCCACCTTCGGCTATTCGAAAAAGCGTTGTTGGTAAAAAATCGCCTTTTTGAGGCTTGAATATAGGAAAGGCACTCTTATATGTCAAGGGGCAAGTTGATAAAATTATTTTTCACGTACGCTTTCCTCCCCTCTCCCTTCGCTTGAAGTAAACAGAAGATTTCTTGATGTAAGCGTAAATAGGGGGTAGGCGTAGATAGAGGCAGCGCCCATTTTTATTCAGGTGACTGGAGTTGGCCGCATCAGTGAACAGGAAAAATCATACACAGCGATAATGTTGTTCATATGAATAATAATTTGATATAATTATTATTCGTTATTAAGATCATAGAAAATCAAATTGTTTCCCAGGCTGGAAGGAGGGTGAATGTAAGAAAACTTCACCCTCCTTCCAGGTATAGATACAGGAGATGAGCAATGCTGATCACTAAATTTCCAGAAGAGACTCAAAAATTTGAGGTACAGGTCTACAAAAAACCTGAAAGTATAAAAAATCTGCGTGAAAGCCATGTACCCTTCTCCGGTTCTCCTCGTAAACACCCCTATAACCCTGACAGGGTGATCCTGATCACCGATCCCTACAGCACAATAACTTCCTATTATGAGTTCAAGACGGAAGATATTTCATATGTAGAAGCGCTTGCAAATTTAGTTAACATTGAAGGTGAAATTGTTAACATGGCGAGAATCTGGGTGAAAAAGAAAAGTGTAGCTACCAGGGCGTCACTTTTTGTAGTTGAGGATACCACGGCCTGATCCGGCCCCTGTTCCCACCTGTACAATCTTTCATTCAAATAAATACTACAGACAGAGAGATGCCTGCCTCTGGGGGCTAAATAAGTGAGGCACCCATAAATAATTTCTCTTGCCGGGAAACGAACATGGTTATGAGTGTGAAGATCAACGAAATGGCGGCATAGACAAACCAACACAATGGTAATTGCCACCAGTTCGGGAACTTTGCTGGAGAAAAGTTAACTACTAAACTGGAAAAGATCAAACAGGGAAGTACAATATTTATGGCCAGTTGAATGAGGAATCCCTGTACATTTTCTGCTATAGCATTTCTTCTGGCGACCCAAAATCCGATAATGCCTATTCCTAAGAGCATCAGCACCGCTTGCAATACCCAGAGAAAGATGTCCAAATTACCGTCCTCAAAAAATACGATAGATATAAAATTCCCCTGCTTCTATTAAATCAATAAAATAATTGAAGCGGCTGAAAACTTGCCTCCTTGGCAGCCAGGCAATATCAGATATGGAATCTATTTCTTTCCTTTGCCCGCGATTTTGGTCCACGAATCTCGCAGCGGTACAATCCGATTGAATACGAGGGCTTCAGCGGTAGAGTCGACCGAATCAACACAGAAATAGCCAAGCCGTTCGAACTGGAACCGGCTTTCCGGTGCGGCGTTTGCCATGCTTGGCTCCAACTTGCATGACGTAAGCGTCTCCAGTGAATTCGGATTGAGATGCTTAGTATAGTCGGAACCTTCCTCCAGAGGATCGGCAGCGCTAAACAGGCGGTCGTACAGGCGTACTTCTGCCGGCACGGCATGAGCCGCTGATACCCAGTGGATAGTTGCTTTCACTTTCCGGCCGTCGGGGGCAAACCCGCTTCGCGTTTCCGGGTCATAGGTGCAGTGTACTTCCACCACTTCACCGGTATCCTGATCTTTAACGACGCTCACGCATGTTATGAAGTATCCGTAACGGAGACGTACTTCCCGGCCGGCAGACAGCCGGAAAAATTTCCCCGGGGGGTCCTCCATGAAGTCGTCTCGCTCGACATACATTATCCGGGAGAAGGGTAATTTACGGGATCCCATTTCGGGCTTCTGCGGATGGAACGGACAATCGAATTCCTCAACCTGGTCTTCAGGATAGTTATCGATGATCACGCGGAGTGGACGGAGAACGGCCATAACCCGCGGAGTTTTATCATTAAGGTCTTCCCGGACACAGTTTTCAAGTAAGGCCATATCAATAATGCTGTCATTTTTAGCTACACCAATGCGGTCACAGAAATCGCGGATCGCTTCCGGGGTGTATCCCCGTCGCCGCATACCTGCCAGGGTTGGCATCAGAGGATCGTCCCATCCACTGACAATTCCTTTCTCTACCAAGTCGATCAGAAGACGTTTACTCATCAAGGTGTAACTGAGGTTGAGACGGGCGAACTCGATCTGTTGGGGGCGATGTTCTGCATTCACTTCCTTCAGAAACCAATCATATAGTGGCCGGTTGTTTTCAAATTCCAGAGTACAAATGGAATGGGTTATCTTCTCCATGGAGTCGGATAGACAATGGGCAAAATCATACATGGGATAGATGCACCAATTATCGCCCGTTCGATAGTGAAATTCTTTCTTTATCCTGTACATAACAGGATCACGCATAGTGATGTTGGGCGATGTCATATCGATTTTAGCACGAAGTATATGGGTTCCTTCCTGAAACTCGCCGGTTCTCATGCGCCTGAAAAGATCAAGATTTTCTTCGATAGATCTGTTACGGTAGGGGCTTTCTCTTCCCGGTTCGGTGAAGGTACCCCGGTATTCACGAATCTCATCGGGACTCAGCTCACATACATAAGCCTTACCATCTCTGACCATCTTCTCTGCATAAATGTAAAGTTGCTCATAGTGATCAGAGGCGTAATAAAAACGATTTCCCCAGTCAAAGCCCAGCCATTTTATGTCTCTAACAATGGAAGCCACATATTCCATGTTTTCTCCACTTGGATCGGTGTCGTCCATGCGTAGATTACAGGTGCCTTTATACTGGCCGGCAATACCGAAATTGAGGCAGATAGATTTAGCATGTCCTATATGGAGGTATCCGTTCGGTTCGGGCGGAAACCGGACGGCCACGCGCCCTTGATGCTTGTTCATTTTTAAGTCGTCCTCGATTATATCCCTGATAAAATCAGAGGGGGGAGATAAATTGGGTTGCTCCATAGATTTATTTCTTTCCTCCTGCTCTAAGTCACTCTACAAGGTCTGACATATTGCTCTTTATCACATTTTAAGTTACTGTTCTGCCATTTTTTTATTAGTACTCAAAAAAAGCTGTATGGGTTCTTTCAGTGAGTGGAGCGACTTCCGTTACGTTATATAAGAAGACCTCCGCATCGCATTGATATGTTTAAAAATCGAAGTCGGATTTGGTGATACAAGTAAACAGAAGGGACTTAAAATCACTCGGTCCTTTTTTTGTTGACACACAAGCCCCATTTTCGGGCTACCAGAAAGCCAGGCCAGTTGCCTCATAAATAAATGTTACCGAAGAGGGAGAGATTTAGAGTAACGTTGCCTCATAAAAGATGTTACCGGGTTTTGTTGTTAATGGAGAATATTTTCTTCAGTTTCTTATCCATGATTTTT